>JAOACP010000002.1:0-77796 GCA_026417795.1 Thermanaerothrix sp. | reverse complement strand
CGACGGAGCTCTTGCCCACCCCGCCCTTGCCGCTGCCCACCGCCACTATCTTGCCTATGCCGTTCCGGGGACTCCTCTGGGGCATGCCGCACTCCTCAGGGGTTGAAGTACAGGTTCCCCTGCTGCCGCAGCCCTCACACTGGTTGTTCTCCATTTGTACTCTCTCCCTTTCGGTTGGTTTCGACCTCAATCCAGGCTTTCGGCGCCGCCGGATAGGTACAGGGCCACCGCCTCCGCGGCGGAAGGAGCCTTGGAGGAGTAGGCCTTTATGCCCGCCTGCCGCAAAGCCCCTTGGGCGTTGGGGCCCAGTTGGGGGGCCAACACCGTCTTGACGCCGTTGCGGGAGAGCAGCTCCACCGCCGAAGCCGCCGCCCCGTGTTCTACAGGATCGGTCTTTAGGGCCCCCTCGAAAGCCCCGTCATCCCGGAATATGAGAAACCAAGGCGCCCTGGCGAAACGCTGGCATGGCTGAGAGTCGGGGGTGTTGCCCTCCGCCGCCACTGCTATGGTCATGAAACTGCCTCCTTCTTATGGTTATAGATATTCATTATCAATAAAAGCGGCCATTTTACAACCCCCCGAAGACCGGCAAACGCTCCGGGGGGTCTTGTGGTACTTCTAAAGCGTCAATCCTGGATGCCCCTTCTTCTCCGGCCGCAGCACGGCATCACAGCTTGCGGGGCGCCATGGGGTTTTGCGGCGCATGACGGGCACAGGCCGTAAAGGTGCGCCGTCTGGGGCACCGGTGAGAAGCCGGCCCCCTTTATCCAGGAGGTGAGGGTCTCTTGGAGGTCCCCTGGGAAGTCCAGGTGGACGGTCCTGCCGCAGCCACGGCAGGTTATGTGGACGTGTATGTCCCCGTCGGGGATGTCGAACCTGGCGAAGCCCTCCCCCCGCTCGAAGGACTGCACAAGCCCCATCTCCTCGAGGACCATGAGGGTCCGGTACACCGTGGCGAACCCGATGGAGGGGTCCTTGGACTGCACCCGTTCCATGATCTCCCGGGCGTTCAGGTGCTCTCCCCGGCTTTCAAGAAGCGTCTCTATGATGAGCCGCCTCTGCTCCGTCCGGCGGCAGCCCTTGAGCTTCAGCGCCTCCAGGTACTCTTCCGCCCGCCTTTGGATTTCATCCACCCCGGCCCGGTCTTTGGCCTTGTGGTTAAACCCTTCCCCCTTCAACGTACCCCTCCTCCAGTATGACTTGAGCTCCGGGGGACGCGGCGCCTCCCTTGAGGACCGACAGGAAGAAGCCCTTGGTGGGCAGAAGGCACCATCCCCGGTAGTCGTAGGTGTGGGGTTCCCCGGGTTTCTTGCCCTTCTCGTCCACCCGGAGCTTCACGTCCCCTATGGATATCACCCGCCCCGGCGCCAGGTCCTCCGGAAGGCCCTCCACAACCAGGTTCTCCGCAAGGCTGCCGGGGGGAAATTCGAAGCCCGCCTCAGCTTCGGCGGAGCGGACGTCCTCGGCCCTCAAGAGGCTCACCTGACGTCCCATGCCGAAGTGGGAGTCCCCCTCTATACCCTTGCCCTGCACGAACAAGGCGGCGGGAACCGGAGACTTGGGTTCCTGCCTGTTACGGCTTACGCACACCGCCAAGAGCTTTCCCATGCCCTTCAACACCCCTCCGCAAAGGCCCCCCTTCGGGGCCGGTCTTTTTAAGCCTCATCCGTAGAGATTATACGGCAGCCCAAGGCCCTGTCGGACATGGGCGTTTAAACGCCAGAGGCCCGCCCATGATGATGGGCCGGGCCTCTGCCTTGGTGTTTTGGGGCTTGGATTTTCTTACCTTGCCCCCGCGAAGGACCTTATTATCTCCAGCACCAGCCGGGCGCTGCCCTCCAGGTCCTTTATGTATATGTGTTCCTCCAGGGTGTGGGGCTTCCGCTCCCCTATGCCCAGGTTCACCGCCGAGATCCCCTTGGAGTTCAGGATGTTGGTGTCGCTGCCGCCGCCGGTGGAAGCGGTCTTCGGGGTGAGCCCCATCCGCTCCGCTGCCTGCTTCACCATCCGCACCGTGGCGCTGTCCTCCGGCACGTTGAACGGCGGGTACGCCCTTGTGACGGTGACCTCCGCCACACCCCCCATCTCCTCCGCCGCCATTTTAAAGCGCTCCGCCATGTGGGCGCTCTGGGCGTCCAGCTTGGACTCGTCCAGGCTTCGAGCCTCCGCCCTTATGACCACCTCGGGGGTGACTATGTTGGTGGCCCCGCCGCCGGATATGTAGCCTACGTTGGCGGTGGTCTCGTGGTCTATCCTAAGGAGCTTCATGCCCTCTATGGCCCTGGCGGCTATCATTATGGCGCTCACGCCCTCCTCCGGGGCCACCCCCGCGTGGGCGCTCCTGCCCTTTATCACCACGTCTATCTTGTCCTGGGCGGGGCCCGTTATGACGATCTCCCCCACCTCGCCGCCGCTGTCCAGCACGTAGGCGTGCTTGGCGGTTATGAGGGAGGTGTCCAGGTTCTGGGCCCCCCTAAGCCCCCCCTCCTCCCAGATGGAGAAGACCACCTCCACGGGGCCGTGGGGTTCCTGAGACTCCTTAAGGCACCTCAAGGCCTCCAGCACCGCCGCTATTCCCGCCTTGTCGTCGGCGCCAAGCACGCTGGTGCCGTCGCTGTAGACCGCGTTGTTCTTAACTATGGGCACTATCTTCTCGCAGGGGGACACGGTGTCCATGTGGCAGCTGAAGAGCACCGCCTCCGCGTCCTTGGAACCCTCCAAGCGGCCGATCACGTTGCCCGTCTGGCCTCCTATGCTCTCCCCAGCCCTATCCACGGTGACCTGAAGGCCCAGGGCCTTCAGCTTCTCCACCAACAGGTCCGCCAGGGCCTTTTCCTTGCCCGAGGGGCTTGGTATCCTGACCAGCTCAAGGAACTCATCCAGCAGCCTTTCTCGGTTTATCATCCCAATACCTCCTTGTAAGAGGGGGTCCTCGCCCCTCCGCAGGGCGGGACCCCCATTATCGGCGCTCTATGCCGTCCCTTAGGGGACTGGCGTGCTTGTGCTGCCCGGTTGCGGTGTTGAGAACTCCCGGGGTTTTTGAAAACCCAAAGGGAAGTTTCGTTTTTGATTATAGCCTTATCAGCGCTCCGGGGCCAATGGGAAGGCCCAGGAAGAACCATACGATCATGAGGAGCGTCCATCCCACCAGGAAGGCCATGGAGTAGGGCAGCATGATGGAGATGAGGGTGCCCATACCTAGGTCCTTCTTGTACTTCTGGGCGAAGGCCACGATGACCGCGAAGTAGGACATGAGGGGTGTGATTATGTTGGTGCAGGAGTCCCCGATGCGGTACACCAGCTGGGTGAAGGCGGGGGTGTAGCCCAGGCCCATGAACATGGGCACGAACACCGGCGCCATGATGGCCCACTTGGCGGAGGCGCTTCCGATGAAGAGGTTGATGAAGGCCGCCACCAGGATGAAGCCGATCATGAGGGATATGCCGGTCATGCCCGTGGCCTTGAGGAAGTTGGCCCCCTTGACCGCCAGGATTATCCCCAGGTTGGACCACTTGAAGTAGCTTACGAACTGGGCGGCGAAGAAGGCGAGCACGATGTAGCTTCCCATGGAGGACATGCCCTTGCCCATGAGGGAGGCCACCTGCTTGTCGTTCTTCACCTTGCCGGTGACCACGCCGTAGACGATGCCGGGGAAGAGGAAGCCCATGGCGATGATGGGCACCAGGGCGCTCATGAAGGGGGTGTGTCCCAGGATCTTGCCCTCGTCGTCCCGGAGGATGCCGTTGGCGGGGAGCACCAGGGCCAGGATGAGGGCGGTGAATAGGATGAGGCTGAGCCCAGCCGCCTTAAGCCCCCGGCGTTCCTCGTCGGTGAAGGTTGAGAGGTCGTGGTCGTCGTGGTGGTCGCCGTGGTAGGCGCCGAGCCTGGGCTCCACCACCTTCTCGGTTATCCAGGTTCCTATTATGGATATGATTATGGTTGAGACCGCCATGAAGTAGTAGTTGTCCGTGGGGTTGACCACGTAGCCGGGCTGGAATATGCGGGCCGCCTCCTGGCTTATGCCCGACAGCAGCGGGTCTATGGTGCCCACCAGCAGGTTTGCGCTGAAGCCTCCGGAAACGCCGGCGAAGGCGGCGGCAAGGCCCGCCAGGGGATGGCGCTTGAAGCCCAGGAACACTATGGCCCCCAGGGGCACCAGCACCACGTAGCCCGCGTCGGAGGCGATGTTGGACATGACCCCAGCGAAGACCACCACGAAGGTTATGAGCCTCTTGGGGGTGCTCAAGACCAGCTTCTTAAGGCAGGCCTGGATGAGCCCCGTCCCCTCCGCCACCGCCACGCCCAGCATGGCCACCAGGACGGTTCCTAAGGGGGCGAAGCCGGTGAAGTTGTTTACCGCCTCGGCGAAGATCTGCCTAAGGCCCTCCTTGGACATGAGGCTCACCGCCGCCACCGTGACCTGCTCTGCCTTGCCCTCGGACACCCGCTCGTAGGTAACCTGGAGTCCACCGGAGGCCGCGATGCCGGAGATCAGAACCACCAGCACCCCGAGGATGAGGAACAGCGTGGCCGGATGGGGAAGCTTGTTGCCGCCCCTCTCCACCACGTCAAGGAAACGGTTGAATAGGCCTCGTCGCTGCTTGTTAGTCAAACCATACCCCTCCTAGTTTCGCAATTTTTTCATTGGATACAACTTAAGGTATGAAGCTGACGGTGCGGTGTGTTGAACAAAACCTGCTTTGGTACGATCCACCTCCTTTGTTATGAAAGACAAATCAAATTAGGAGCATTTTTTTGCCTTTTGTGTCCCATTGGAATGGTAGCATGAACCGGCGTCGTGGTGGTGTAAAATTCTTAATTTTTACTATTAAGAGATTTCTTTAGGTTATGCGTCTATATGTTGGCGCTGTATAATATATGGCGCCCATCGCCGGATTTGATGT
Organism: Thermanaerothrix sp.; assembly: GCA_026417795.1. NCBI lineage: Bacteria > Bacillati > Chloroflexota > Anaerolineae > Anaerolineales > Anaerolineaceae > Thermanaerothrix > Thermanaerothrix sp. Next base: position 72,892 of record JAOACP010000002.1, on the reverse strand, counting down.
TTGGTTTTTGGTGTTTTTTTATGGGGCGGCTGGTTAGAGTGTTGCCTGCGGGGGTTTTCAGAAGCTTCGGCGGGCCCTTGGCCCTGCGGGGGTTGCATTGCAATCCTCAATGGTATAAACTTTCCGAAGAAAAAGGTTTAATGCCCCGCCGTCCCCATCCCTGCTCTGGACCAGAGGGGCTAGAAGCGAAGGAGGAGGAGAAAGGTATGTACACGTCCAAGGAACTCATGGAAATGGAGCACAAGTACGGGGCCCACAACTATCACCCCCTGGAGGTGGTGATATGCAAGGCCGAGGGTATATGGGTCGAGGATCCCGAGGGGCGCCGTTACATGGACATGCTCTCCGCCTACTCGGCGGTGAACCAGGGGCACCGGCACCCCAGGATAATAAAGGCCCTCAAGGACCAGGCGGACGTTCTCACCCTCACCTCCCGGGCTTTCTACAACGACAAGTGGCCCCTCTTCGCCAAGAAGCTGGCGGAGGTGACCGGCAAGGACATGGTGCTCCCCATGAACACCGGCGCCGAGGCCGTTGAGACCGCCATAAAGACCATGCGCAAGTGGGGCTACATGGTCAAGGGCGTGGAGGAGAACAAGGCGGAGATAATCGTCTTCGAGGAGAACTTCCACGGCCGCACCACCACCATCATTTCCTTCTCCGTGGACCCCGACGCCAGGGACTACTACGGCCCCTTCACCCCCGGCTTCGTGGTGGTTCCCTACGACGACCTGGAGGCGGTGAAGAAGGCCATAAACAAGAACACCGTGGGCATCCTGGTGGAGCCCATCCAGGGGGAGGCGGGGGTTCGGGTCCCCAGCGACGGCTTCCTCAAGGGCCTTGAGAAGCTCTGCCGGGAGAACAACGTGCTCCTGGCGGTGGACGAGGTGCAGACGGGCTTCTGCAGGACCGGCAAGACCTTCGCCTTCCAGCACGAGGACGTGGACCCGGACATAATAATCATGGGCAAGGCCCTGGGTGGCGGCGTGTTCCCCGTGTCCGCCGTGGCGGCCAACGAGAACGTGCTGGGGGTCTTCAAGCCCGGCACCCACGGTTCCACCTTCGGCGGCAACCCCTTGGCCTGCGCGGTGGCCATGGCGGCCATCGACGTCCTCATGGAGGAGAAGCTGGCGGACCGGGCGGCGGAGCTCGGCAAGTACTTCATGGACGGCCTTAGGACCATCCAGGCCAAGACGGACAAGATAAAGCAGGTGCGTGGCAAGGGGCTCCTCATCGGCGTGGTGCTCAACGAGTCCGCCGGCAAGGCCAGGATATACACCACGGCCCTCAAGGACCGGGGGCTTCTGTGCAAGGAGACCCACGGCTGGATCATCCGCTTCGCCCCTCCCCTTGTGATCACCAAGGAGGAGATCGACGAGGCCTTGAGGAAGATCGAAGAGGTGTTCGTGGGCTAGGTTGCTGAAGCTCGATCCGGAGGGGCGTTGAGCCCCTCCTTTTTCGTTTCCTACGCCTTTCTTCCTCCCCTTGGCCCCTCCACATGCGAAGGCCGCCGGAGGGGTTTAATAAATAATAAAATCCCCCCGGCGGCCTTTCTTTAGCCCCTTTGGGCCCCTTGTGGTCCTTCGCCGTTGCCCTGGGCCCCGCTTAGTAGCTTTGGGCTTGTCCTATTGGTTCCACTTGGACTGGTCCAGCTCCCCCTCCGCCTTGGCCACCATCACGGTGCCCACGATGTCTCCGGTGACGTTGAGGAGCGTACGTCCCATGTCCATTATGGCGTCTATGCCAAGTATCATGCCGTAAGCGGCGGCGGCGCCTCCGGTGAGGGATATGCCCGCGGAGTTGAGCACCATGAGGAGCATTATGGCTCCGGAGCCCGGCACCCCGGCGGTGCCTATGGCCGCCAGGGTGGCGCTGAGTATCACCATGAGCTGCTGGGATATGGTGAGGTTCTGTCCTATGCAGTTGGCCACGAACAGCACGCAGATGCCCTGGTATATGGCGGTTCCGTTCATGTTTATGGTGGCCCCAAGGGGCAGGGAGAAGGAGTAGATGCCCTTGGGCGCTCCCATTTCCTCCGCCACCTCCATGGACACCGGCAGGGTGGCGCTGCTGCTTCGGGTGACGAAGGCGGTGAGCATGGCGTCCTTGGCGTGGCGGACGAAGGCTGGAAGTCCCAGCCCCACGGCCTTTAGGGATATGCCGTAGACCACCACGAAGTGTATGGCGAAGGCGATGTACATGGCCATTATGGTCATGCCCAGGGGCCCCGCCGCCTTGGCCCCCTGCTGGCCGAAGGCGGTGGCCATGAGGGCGAACACCCCTATGGGGGCGTACTCCATGGCCCACTTGGTTATCTTGTACATGGCCTCGGCGCCGCCGTCGCATATCCGGAACATGGCCTCCCCGGAGGCCTTAAGGCGCTGGTCTGAGCTGGACATGAGCACGCTCAGGGCTATTCCGAACAGCAGGGCGAAGAAGATGACCTGCAGCATGGTCCCGTTCACCATGGCGGCCATGGGGTTGTCGGGCACTATGTTGAGAAGGGTCTCCACCAGGGACGGGGCCTTGGCGGATATGTCCGCCGCGCCCTCGGCGGGAAGGTTGAGTCCCAACCCGGGCTTGAAGAAGTTGCCCACCCCCAGCCCTATGGCCACCGCCACGGCGCTGGTGAGCATGTAGTAGCCCACCACCTTTACCCCCACGGTTCCTAGCTTCGACGGGGTAACGCTGGAGGCTCCCACCACCAGGGAGAAGAAGACCACCGGGATGACTATCATCTTAAGAAGCCTTATCAAAAGATCCCCCAGCGGCTTTATGGCTGCCGCTTGGGGCCCAACCATGAGCCCCACGGCGGCGCCCAGGACCGTTGCGAGAAGGATGCGAACCACCAGGCTGGACCGGAAGTAGAACCCAAGAATCCCTCCGGATCCCGCGTTTCCGTTGCTAGACATCCGAACACCTCCCTTGGTTTTAGCCCGCCCCCGGCGGGGCCTTGGCTTGATTTGATTATATAAAAGATACACCATTTTTTGATTAAATAATGTAGTACTTGTTTTAGTGAATTTGTTTCATTTTATTTGTTATGTTTTATGTTTATATTGGCATGGCTTTCGTGATAAGATGTTCAATCATCCTAAAGCGAGGGGGGTGGCGGCATGTCCGGCAAGAAGAGGATGTCAGGGCTCAGCGCGAAGCTGCTGGTGCCGGTTTTCGTCCTGCTCGGCCTTGCGGCGGCGGCGTTGATGGGCATCTCCTACCACAGGTCCTACCAGGACGTCTACGAGGACCGGTTGAAGGCGGTCAAGGACATGGTGGACTTCACCTACGGCATACTGGAGCACTGGAACTCTAAGTTCCAGGAGGGGAAGATCTCCAGGGAGGAGGCCATGTTCCTGGCGGGGGAGGAGATATCGAAGCTGCATTTCGAGGGCAAGAACTACATCTTCGGCTACGACATGGAAAACCGCGTGGCCATCCCCTTCCAGGGCAACGAGAGGGGCAAGTTCCTGGACTCACAGGACAAGAGGGGGGTATGGGTTCAGCGGGAGCTGAGGGAGGTGGCCCGTTCAAAGGGGGAGGGGTACCTCACCTACCATTGGCTTAACTCCAACACTAACCGGGTGGAACCCAAGGTGGCCTACGTGCGCCGTTTCGAGCCCTTCGGCTGGTGGTTTGGAACCGGGGTTTACGTTTACGACGTTAAAGCCAAGGCCATGAGAAGCGCCCTCTATCAGGGGCTGGTGCTCCTTTTGGCCATGGGGCTAATAGGCATTTCCGTGGCGTGGCTTTCCAGGAGGCTTGTGACGGGCCCCCTGTCGAGGCTTTGTGAGGCGGCGGAGCGGGCGGGACAGGGGGACCTTAGGATCGACAGGTCCTATCTTCCCTCTGGAAGGTCCGACGAGATGGGGGCCATCACCGAGTCCCTTTGGTCCATGATATCCAACCAGCGCCGCACCTTGACGTCCCTTTCAAAGGCGGTCCTGGACGTCTCATCCGCCGCGGAGAGCCTGTCCGCCCTGAGCGAGGAGCTCAGCGCCTCGGTGGAGGAGATACGGGGGGCGGTGGGGACCGTGAAGGACATGGCCTCTTCGGACGCCGCCAGCGCGGAGGAGACCAAGGCGGCGGTGGGGGAGGTCACCGTGGGCTCCAAGGCGGTGGCATCGGCGGCGGAAAGGGGCGCCCAGTCCGGGGCCGTGGCCCAGGGAGAGGTGGACGAGGCGGCGGAGGACTTCCTTGAGGTCATAGGAAACGTCAAGGACGTGGCCTCAAGGGGGGAGGAGAACGTAAGCGCCATACTTAAACTCAGCGATTCGGTGGAGAAGATAACGTCCTTCGTGGACACCATATCCAAGATAGCGGACCAGACCAACCTCCTGGCCCTGAACGCCGCCATAGAGGCCGCAAGGGCCGGCGAGGCGGGCCGGGGCTTCGCGGTGGTGGCGGAGGAGGTCCGCAAGCTTGCGGAGGAGTCGAACCAGGCCTCCAGGTCCATCGGGGACCTCATCGGGGACTTGAAGGAACAGGTTAAGGGGGCGGTGGGGTCCATAGAGTCCTCCGGCGTTGTCCTAGTCAGGTCCTCGGAGATGTCCCAAAGGGCCATGGAGAGGCTCGAAAGGGCCACTCAGGCGGTGAAGGGGGTCATAGATTCGCTGTCCGACCTGGCGGCGGTGTCGGAGGAGCAGTCCGCCCTGGCGTCGGAGATGGAGTCGGCGGTGGAGCACATCGCCGCCTCCACGGTTCAGATATCCTCCACCATGGACTCCGTGTACCGGTCCGTGGAGGAGAGCGCCAAGGGGTCCTCGGACATAGCAAGACAGGCGGAGCAGCTGACCCAAAGGGCCCAGGAGCTTAAGGAGCTCATGGAGTCCTTCAAGCTCTAGCCTCCTCCCTGTTGGGATCCGGTCCCACCCCCTAAGGGCCGCGCCCCCGGGGCCCTTAGGGGGCTTTTTTAATTTAAGGCTTCTTTGAAGACTGGGTCCCTCATCTTTGATCTACCGCCACCAGGTCCTCTTGGGACCCAAGGATCCCCACCGGATCTCCTGACGTGGGGATTGGGGTCCCATGGCCGTTCAGCGTCTCCACCCAAAGGGAGCCGTGGTTGGTTTTGACCTTGATCCGCACCAGGCTGCCCCTGGGTATCACGTCCTCCACCTTGCCCTTGACCTTGCACCTTGGGTCCCAGGGGTCCGTTATCTTAAGGGCCTCGGGCCGTATCATCCACCTTGCGCTCCCTCGGGCCCCCAGGGCCTCCGCCAGGTCCCTGGGAAGCGGGTTCGCCCTGCCCATGAAGTTGGCCACGAACTCCCCCTTGGGCCTCCTGTAGACCTCTTCCGGGGTTCCCCGCTGGAGGATCTGGCCGTCCTTCATCACCGCGATGGTGTCCGCCACCTCCATGGCCTCCTCCTGATCGTGGGTCACGAAAAGGGTGGTTATCCTTAGCTCCCTCTGGATGGCCCTTATGTGCTCCCTGAGCCGCTCCCTCACCTTGGCGTCCAAGGCGGAGAGGGGCTCGTCCAGCAGGAGAAGCTTGGGCCTTATGGCCAGGGCCCTGGCTAAGGCCACCCTCTGTCTCTGGCCCCCGGACAGCTCCCAGGTCATCCGGTCCTCAAGGCCCTCCAGCTCCACCATGGACACGGCCTCTTTAACCCTCTCCTTGAGCTGAGAGCCCCTCATCCCCCTGGCGGAGAGCCCGAAGGCCACGTTTTCGAACACCGAGAGGTTCGGGAACAGGGCGTAGCTTTGAAACACCATCCCCACGTTCCGGTCCTTAGGGGGAAGGAACGTGATGTCCCGATCCGCCAGCCTTATGGAGCCGCTTACAACGTCCTCCAGCCCCGCCACGCACCTTAAAAGGGTGGACTTGCCGCATCCCGAGGGACCCAGCAGGGCCACGCACTCCCCTTCCATCGCCGACAAGGACAGGTTCTTTATCACCTCGCCCCTGCCGTAGCTCTTTCTCAAGTTTTCAATTTGAAGATACCACATGGACAGTCTCCCTCCCTCTCCTAAGCGTTTCAAGGCTCCTGTGCTGAAGGCGCCGCCTCTTACTACGCCGGTTGACCGCCCTCCAGGCGGCGTATGACAGGGCTGAGGCCATGGCGAAGTGGATCATCACCATGGCGCTCATCAGGTGTCCGCTGACCCCTCGGCGGTTGAAGATGTATATCTGCATGGTCTCAAACCGGGTGCCGATGATTATGTTGGCCAGGGCGAACTCTCCCATGAGGACCGTGAAGGAGATAAGGCCGCCGGATACGATCCCCTTCCAAAGGTTTGGAAGGACTGCCCGTGCCAGCGCCTGCCGCTGGGACATGCCAAGGGTCATGGCGGCCTCCATCATATCCCGGGGGTTTATGGAGCTCAGGGCTGAGGACACGGACCTTCCGACGAAGGGAAGGCACAGCACCGAGTAGCTGAGCAGCAGCAGCAACGGTGTTCCCCCTATGGGGGTTGGGGAGTAGAGGCTAAGCAGCCCCACCGAGGACACCACCGGCGGGACCGCCAGGGGGGCGACGCAGAGGGCCTCCAGCAGCGGCTGCCAGCGGGGCGCGAAGCAACGGGTTATCACAAGAGGCGGTATCACCAGGGCCGATGCCAGAATGACCGCCCCCGCGGATATGCCCAAGGACCTTAAGACCGAGTACAGGAACCTTGGGTCCCCAAGCAGCTGCCGGTACCATTTAAGGCTCAAACCGTCGGGAAGGATGGACGCCCCCCAGGTGGAGCTGAAGGAGTGGAGCAGCGTGGCCCCCACGGGGAGGGCCAGAAATCCAATGGTTCCCCAGGTGACGGCCGCCACGGACCAGTGAACCCCTTCCCCGGGGCTTGTGTCCTGGCGGGCGGCGGGCTCGTTGCTTCCCAAGGGACCTCCTGCCCTTAGGGCTGGGGCTACGGTGCACAAGGTTGCGATCAGCAGCAGGGAGCTCATGGCGGAGGCCAGGTTGAAGTCCAAAAAGACGTCGCCGGCCACCATGGAGCTTATCCTCAACGGAACCAGGTTGCTGGCCCCGGAGGTGAGGGCGTAGGCGGTGGCGTAGGCCCCCATGGCGTTGGCAAAGAGGAGGCAGAAGGTGCCCCTTATGGAGGGCATCAGGATCGGTATTCCAACCTTAGCCCAGAACCGGGCATCGGAGGCCCCTAAGGTCCTTGCCGCCTCCTTAAGGTCCCTGCCAACCCCGTCCAGGGCAGGGTAGAGGGTGAGTATCCCCAGCGGAAGCTGGAAGTAGGTGTAAAGCACCGTAAGCCCCCTGTTGGAGTAGAGGTCCCATGAGAGGCCCCACCGGCGGAGAAGGATGGTGACCGCCCCCTGGGTGCCCAGTATCACTATGAACGCGAAGGCCAGCGGCACCCCCGAGAAGTTGCTCACGGAGTTGCAAAAGGACAGCATCCGGTCCCTTATGGGGCTACGCCTTATCCCCATGGACGCCCCAAGGGCCAGCAGGGTCCCCCAAAGGGAGGACCAGGCGGAGATGCTGATGGAGTTCTTGAAGCTCTGAACCAGAAAGGCTGACTCCCATATCCGGCGGTAGTTCTGCAGCCCAATTCCGTGGGGCCCCGAAAGGCTCATCCACACCGTCCAGCACAATGGCAGCAGCAGGAAGCCAAGAGAGACCACGATGAGCGGCCCCGAAGGGGCCAATGCCTTCATGAACCAAGCGCCGCGCCGCGTAACCGTCCTACTCCGGCGCACTTTGGCCACCCCCTCCCACCGCCTTGAGAAGTTCCGCCATCAGCCCCTTTAGTCCCTTTTGCCGTTCCACGCCTTCGAAGGCCTCCCTGAGGGCCCCGGAGGGTTCTGGGAAAATCCAAAGGGGTATCCTGGTCTCCTCCTCGGAGGTGCCCCCGTGGAGCCCCGATTCCCTTACCCCATGGTCGGAGGTGACCATGACCGCGAAGCCTTCAGATAGCCGCTCCCACAGGAACCGGGAGGCCAGCTGGTCGCACCTCATGACCGCCTCGGTGTAATCCCTGGAACCGGTGCCGTATAGGTGGGCTGCATGGTCCACCCCCATGGTGTGTATAAGCGTGAGCCCCGGCCGATGACGTCTTATGAGGTATTCCCCGTCCTGGAGGACGTGGCTGTCAGGGTATTGGTCGTCGGAGTAGTAGATGCCGAAGCACAGGTCCCCCGACTCCAGGTCCTGGAAGCGCCCCATGGAGTCCACGTCCCACCGGGCGAAGAGCTTCCCGAACCACCGGTGGGCGGCGGCGCAGGTTGTAAGGCCCATCTGCCTTGCAAGCCCGAACAGGTTGTCCGGGTCCCTTGAAGGGGCTTTGGCGTGGTTGGACAGAAGCCCTGACGTTGAGGGCTCCACGCCGGTGAACAGGCAGTGGTAGAGGGGCTTGGATATGGGGGGAAGCCCGGAGCAGATGTCCTTCCTCGCCCCCATGGAGGACCGCACCATCCCCTCAAGGCATCCCATGTGCAGGGCGGCGGCGGAGGAGAGGCCGTCTATGAGGATTACTACCAAGCCCCTAGCGGTTGACATGGACCAACACGTTCTCCTGCCAGAGCCGCTGAAGCTGCGCGGTGGTCTCCTCCCAGGCCTTGAAGTCCTTTATGGGGCGGGCCTTGGCGTACTGGGACTGGGGGAGGAGCTTTCGCCTCACGTCCTCCGGAAGCTTCACCGAGGTCCTTATGGGCCTGGCGTAGCCCCTGGCCAGGTTTATCTGTCCTCGGTCGCTAAGGATGAACTCCCTTGCCAGCTTTGCGGCGTTTGGGTTCTTGGCCCAGCGGTTTATGATGGTGGCGTAGCCGGATATGAGGCTTCCGTCCGATGGGATCAGGATCTCGAACCTTTGGCGCCCCACCTTGTCCGCGTAGTTCAGGGCGTTGAAGTCCCAGAGGAGCCCCACCGCCACCTCGCCCTTCTCTATCATGGCTATAGAGGGGTCGCTGGTGGAGAGGCGTCCCTGTTGGGCCAGCTTGGCGAAGAAGTCTATGGCTGGTTTAACGTTCCTCTCGTCTCCCCCCATGGCGTAGGCGCAGGCGAGCACCGCGCTGTTGGCCTGCGCCGCCACCCCCACGTCCCCCACGGTGACCTTGTAGTCCCCTTTAAGCAGGTCCCGCCACGACCTTGGGGGCGTCTTCACCAGGTCTTTGTTGACGAGGAACGCTATGGTGCCCGTGTATCCCACGATCCAATGTCCTTCCTCGTCTTTGGCCCACTTGGGAATCTGGTCCCAGTAGGAGGTCTTGTAGGGCTGGGTCACCCCCTTCTTGACCGCTATGGGGCCGAAGGCTATCCCCACGTCCCCAAGGTCCGCGGTGGCGTTCTTCCCCTCCGCGGCGAACTTCGCTATCTCCTGGGCGGAGCTCATGTCCGTGTCCTGGTGCTCTATGCCGTAAAGGGCCTTCATGTCCCGCCAGGTGTCCTTCCAGTTGGCCCAGTCGTCGGGCATCCCCACGGTGTACAGCCGGCCTTCCCGCTTGGCGGCCTTCACCAGATCCGGCGGCGCCTCCTTGGCCTCCAGAGCCGCCGGTACCGATGAAAGGAGGACGCCTCCCATGAAACACCCCAAGACAAGACCCTTGAACCTTGGGACTTGGTTAAAAATCCCCATGACCACACACCTCCCGTACGGATTTGGGGAGATGGTAGCCATGGGGTGTTAAGGGGGGGCTGTGTTTTTGTTGTGTTTAGGTTAAGAGCCTTGCCTTTCTTGCCCCGTCTTGGCTCCGTTGGATTTCCTGCGCCACTCGTCCTGCACGATGTAGATTAGGGGCACCACGAAGAGGGCTAGCGCCCCGGACATGGCCACGCCCCCCGCGGAGGCGATGCCTATGCCGTTGGTGAACTCGCTTCCCATGCCCCGGGATACCGCCAGGGGTAGCATGCCCAGCACCGCCGCCAACGTCACCATCACCACGGGCCGGAAGGAGGTTTTAAGGGCCAGGAGCATGGTCTTAACGTTGTCCTTGCTTCCGCTCCGGGACCTCAAGCTTCGGAACTCGTCCACCACCAGTATGGCGTTGTTCACCACGATGCCTATGAGCATCACCACCCCCAGGAGCACGAAGATGTTCATGGGAGTTCCGGTGGCCCAAAGGGCCCAAAGCACCCCCGTGAGCCCCAACGGAACCGTCGTCAGTATGAGCACCGGCCACTTGAAGGACTCCAGTATGGCGGCAAGGGCCAGGAACGTGAGGATCACGGAAAGGGCCCCCGCCTCGGCGAAGGCGTCGTTGGCGTCGGACATGCGCTCGTAGTCCCCCCTGAAGGCGATCTTGTACCCGGGAGGGAGGAGCCCTTGATCTTCTATGGCCTGGGACAGGTTCTTAACCGCCGTGCCAAGGGGGTATCCCGGCGAAAGGTCCGAGAAGAACTTGGCGGTCCTCATCTTGTCCGCCCGGTAGACCTTTATGGGGGACATCCTCTCCGACACCTGCGCCACCGCCCCCAGGGGTATGGTGCCGCCTCCTGGGATTGGAAGCTGGAAGCTCCGTATCTGATCCATCCCCGGCTGCTCGTCGAACTTAACCCGGATGTCGTAGTTCTTCTCCGGGGTCTTGAACACCGCCCCTTTCTCGCCTTCGATGTTGTTCCTGAGCACCGCCCCAAGGGCCGCCGGCGGGACTCCCATGTCGGAGAGCACCGGCCTTGCGGGGGTCACCACCACCTCCCGCTTGCCCTCCCGAACGGAGGTGTCGGTGTCCACGAGGCCCTCCATCCCCTGGGTAAGGCGCTGCACGTTGAGGGCTATCCTGTCCAGCTCGTCGAAGTCGTCGCCCATTATGTCGAGCTGCACCGGTATGTTCTGGCCTCCTATGAAGGACGGCACGCTCACGGTGACCTTGGCGCCCGGGAAGTTCCTCATCCGCTGTCTTACCTGATCCAAAAGCTGGAAGATGTCCACGTCCCGCGTGGTCTTGGGGGAGAAGTTCAAAAGCGTCTGGGCCAGGTAAACCCCTTCCTCGCTTTCCCCCACTCCCTCCACCTTGCCTATGGTGGAGTACACGTGGTTAAGGTGGGGAAGGCCCTTAAGGAGCTTCTCCGCCTCCGAAACCCGCTGGATGGTGATGTCCAGGTTCTGCCGGGTGGGGAACTCCATCTTCACGTATATGTTCCCCTTGTCCACCGTAGGGGCGAAGCTGAAGCCTATCTTGGGCATGAGGGTTATGGAGTGGAAGAAGAGCAGCGCCACCAGCGCCAGCACCGCTGTGGCTAGGACCTTCCGCTCCGCCAGGTGCTTCACCATCTCCACGTACCGTTCCGCCATCCGGTTAAGCTTCTCGTTGAACTTTGCCTCCAGCTTCTCAAGGGTTCCGCCGGAGGTGGCTTTAAGCAGCAGGGCGGATAGTATGGGGGTTAGGGTGAAGGAGATGAATATGGACATGGCGTTCACGATGAGGGAGGTTATGGCGAAGGGCCGGAAGAACATGCCCACCATGCTGCCCATGAGCCCTATGGGCAGGAGGACCACCACGTTGGTGCCGGCGCTGGCAAGCACTGCGATCAAGACGTCCTGGGTGCCCTCCATGGCGGCCTTTAAGGGGTCCTGGGTCTCCTTGAGGCGGGACAGCACGCTCTCCAGCACCACAAGGCTGTTGGAGACCAGGATGCCCACCGACAGCCCCAAAGCCAACAGGGTGGAGGTGTTCATGGTGTACCCCAAAAGCTGCATGAAGAAAAGGGACATCACTATGGTAAGGGGCATGCTCACCGCCACCACGATGGTGGACCTTACGTTGTACAGGAAGAGGAACAGTATGCCCGCGGTGAGGAGGATGCCCTGGATTATGCTTGATATGGTGCCGTTAACCGAGGACCTTATGTAAGAGCCCTCGTCGGTTACCCACACGAGCTTCGTGCCGCCGGGGATTTCGTTTTGAACCTCCAGGAAGACCTTCATCACCCGGTCCACCAGCGCCACGGCGTTGGCGTCGGACTTCTTCACTATCTGGATGCCTATGGCCTGCTTGCCGTCGAGGAACACAGCCTGGCGGCGCTCCTTCACGTCGAACTTGAGGTCCCCCACGTCCTTAAGGGTCGTCCTGATGCCGTTCCTGGAGGTAAGGGGCATCATCTCAAGGTCCTTAAGGCTCCTGTAGTCCCCGTCGAAGCGCACCGACGCCTCGTCGTCCCCGTCCTTTATCCGCCCCGCCGGCACGGTCCTCACCCCTTCCGCCAGTGCCTTGGTGACCTGGTAGGAGGTAAGCCCCCGCTCCGCCAGCCTGAAGCGGTTGAGCAGCACGTGAAGCTCCCTTTCGGAGCCGCCCGTAAGGCGCACCTCCGCCACACCAGGAAGGGTGGAGAAGCGGTCCTTGAGCTTCCGGTCCACGTAGTCGTAGAGCTCGTCTATGGGCATGTCCCCCACCAGCGCCATGGTGACCACCGGGGAGGCGTTTATGTCGAACTTCTGTATTATGGGCTTCTCCACCCCCTCCGGCAGGTCCGGGATTATGGGGTCCAGCTTCTCCCGCACGTCGTTGGCTGCGGCGTCCACGTTGGTTCCAAGCTCGAACTCCAGCCCCACCACCGCCACGTTCTCCATGCAGGTGGACTTTATGTGCTTTATCCCGTCCACCGACGACACCGCGTCCTCTATCTTCTTGGCCACGTCGGCCTCGATGTCCTTCGGCGACGCCCCGGGCCATATGGTGAGCACCGTGATGAAGGGGGCGTCCACCTTGGGCATCAGCTCCACCCCCATCTTCCGGTAGGCGTTGATGCCAAGGAACGCAAGGGCTATCAGAAGGCACCCCATGGCCACCGGGCGCCTTAGGGAAACGTGGTGGAGGGCCATCAGTTAAGCCTCCTTACGGTCTTTACCTTCGACCCGTCGGACAGCATGGAGGCCCCGTCCGCCGCCACCAGGTCCCCCTCGGACAGGTCGCCGGAGGTTATCTCAACCCATCCCTTGGCGGTGAGGCCCGTTTCCACCTTAACCTCCTTGGCGGCGGCCCCCGCTATGCGGTAGACCACGGTGCCGGACTCCTTCCGCACCAGACACTTGGCGGGCACCCCAATGGAGGTGCGGGTGCTTATCTGGAAGGTGAGGTTCGCCATGGCGCCGGGCACCTTGTAGGGGCTGCCCTGAGTCCTGCAGCGGATCTCGAAGGTCCTGGTCACGGGGTCCACCACCGGCGCCTTGGTGGACACGGTGAGCTCCTCCCGGTACAGCCCCGAGGGGTCCTCTATGACGACCTTCGTCTTGCCTGGCAGCACCTTGGGGTAGAGCTCCGCGGGAAGGAATGCCTGCACCTCCAGCCGGGAGGGATCGTCTATCCTGAGCACCGGAACGCCGGGGCGCCCCATCTCCCCGGGCTCCGCCATGCGCTTGCTCACCATGCCGTCCATGGGGGAGTAAACGGTGGTGTCCCCGTAGTTCTTCCGGGCTATCTCAAGGGCCGCCCTTGCCTTGCTGAGCGAGGCCCTGGCGGAACTGAGCATGCTCTCTGCGGAGCGCACCATCGCCTTTGCCTGCAGGTAGCGGGTTGACACGTCGTCGAACATGCTCTGGCTTATGGCCCCCTCCTTGAGGAGCTCGCCGAAGCGTCTGTGGTCCAGCTCCACCCGCTCAAGGTCCGCCCGGGCCCGGATGAGGGCCTGGGATCTTTCCTCCGCGGCGAAGGCGGCGGCCTCAAGGTCCCGCTGGGCCATCTTCAGGGCCTCCTCCTGCCGGAGGTTGTCGGTCTTGAAGAGGGGTGCGCCCTTTCTCACCCGGTCCCCCTCCCGCACGTATATCTCCAATATGGTGCCGTCCGCCTTGGGGGTCACCGAGGCGTAGCGCAGGGCCCGTATGGATCCCTGGGTTGAGAAAGCCTCCTTGAACTCCATGCTCATGGCGGTCGCCACCGACACCGGGATATCCTTGGCCTTGGCGGGCTGGCTCTTATCCCCTCCCGCAAGCCTTAAAGCCGCTGCCCCCAACACCAGGACCGCCGCGGCGGCGATCCAGCGGGGACTCACCTTAAAACTGATCACCGGACACATCCCTCCGATCTACTTTCTTTCATATGTGTTTCATATGTGGCTTACGGCGTCGTAGACAGACCGTTCGGTCGGTATGTTAGACCCCCAAATGTCCCCTGTCAACGGGGCCCCTCGTATTTCGGCTGTCCGGGCCTTTGGCCGCCTTGCTTATCCTGGGCTCCTTGAGTGTCTTTGGTGCCCTGGCCCTATAGCGGCTAGCGGATCCTGATGGCGGGTTCCCTTGCGATGTCCTGGAGGTCCTTGAGGGGTATCTTGAACTCCACGTCCCCGTAGACCCCGGGGGTGAACCGGTAGCGTTCCCAGAATATGACCAGGCTCTTGCTCTTTAAGTCCAGGTAGAAGGAGTAAGAGTAGTCGTCCCCCTTAGGAAGATCCTGTCCCTCGTTGAGGGCCAGCTGGTCCTTGGATATCCTCTCCTTGGCCATGGCGTTGACCGCCTCTTCTATCCGCTTTTCCCAGCCCTCCTTGAAGAGGCGTCCTAGGGCCACCCTCTCGCCGGTATATAGGTCGTAGGTGGCCGCCGAAAAGGATGTGACGGGGTGGGCCATCATTGGCGCGCTTACGAAGCCTACGTTCTTCACGCTTATGAGGTTGCCCTTGAGGAAGGCAACCTCCGCCCTGCGCTCCCCGTAGAAGGAGGACCGGTCCGGGTTGGATTTGGCCTCCGACGAGCTGAAGATCTGCACCATGTGGGCCATGGCGCTTAGCGCGTCCTGCCTTAGGGCCCTGTTTATGGAGAGCTTGGCGGCCCCGGGAGATCCGCTCTCCACCCTTGCGTAACGCACCGTTATGGGGAAGCCCTTGACCTCCCGCCTTATGGTCACCATGGAGGCCCTGGGGGCCGATTCGGCGGGCCCTTGGACCATCATGAGCAGCGCCAGCGCCGCCATCAGGGCAAGCCCCGTGGGGTTTTTTAAGCACGGTCTGGATTGATTTGTTTTATTTAAATAAAGTAGATTTATCATGTTCAGCCCCTCCCTTGGGATCGGACCAGGGCGGCCCCGCGGTGGGCCCAGAGCCCCTCCGCCCGGGCAAGCTCCGCGGCCACGGAGGAGAGATCCGCCGCCCCTTGGGGGGTTATCCGCTGGTGGGTCAGCACCTTGAGGAAGTTCCCCACCCAAAGTCCGCCGGTGTAGCGGGCGGCTCCGGCGGTGGGCAGCGTGTGGTTGGTGCCGGAGGCATAGTCTCCGAAGACCTCCGCCGAGTGGTCCCCTATGAAGAGGGATCCGTAGTTCCTAAGGCTCCCTATCCACCTGTCCGGGTCCTCCACAAGGAGCTCCAGGTGTTCCGGCGCCTTGCGGTTTGCCAGCTCCACCGCCTCCTCCATGGAGTCCGCCAGGACCACCTCCCCGTTGTCCTCCCAGGATCGCCTTGCGGTCTTGCCCGTGGGCAGGTCTTTGAGGAGTTCCTCCACCTTTAGCATGGTCTTTTCCGCCAGCTCTTGGCTGGTGGCCACCAGCACGGACTTGGCGTCGGGGTCGTGCTCCGCCTGGGCCAAAAGGTCCCAGGCTATGTACTCCGGCTTGCCGGTCTGGGCTATCACCATCACCTCGCTGGGCCCCGCCACGAAGTCTATGCCCACCTTGCCGAAGCACTGCCGCTTGGCCTCGGTTACGTACTTGTTGCCAGGCCCTACTATGAGATCCACGGGCCTTATGGTCTCGGTGCCGAAGGCCATGGCCGCCACCCCGTGGGCCCCGCCGGCGGCGTAGACCTCCCGGACCCCCGAAGCCCAAAGGGCCCCCAGCACCGCCCGGTCCGGCAGGGCCTCACCGTGTCTTACGGGGGTGCAGGCGCATATCCTCTTGACCCCCGCCACGGCGGCGGGCACCGCCAGCATCAGCACCGTGGAGACCAGTGGATACGCCCCCCCGGGGACGTAGCACCCGCAGGAGTCCACCGGCACCACCCGGTGTCCCAGGAAAACCCCGGGGCATATCTCGGTTTCCCTAAGCTCCGAAAGGCACCGCATCTGAAGCTCCGCGAAGCGGGCGATGTTGTCCTTTGCCTTGAGGACGGCGTCTTTAAGCCCTAAATCCAGCTTAAGGAACGCCTCCTCAAGAACCTCCTCCGGCACCTTGAGGTGCTTCGCTTCGGACTTGTCGTACAGCCTTGAGGCTTCCATCACCGCCCGGTCCCCGTGCCTTTGGACCTCCTCTATTATCCTGGCCACCTGGTCCCTTACGCCGTACATGTCCCCCGCCTCTTGGCCAGAACGATCCCTGGCGGGGGTTTTTAAGTGCCGCATGGAGTTCTCCCCTTTCGGTGGATTGTTTTGTGGATAAATCCCATGGAACCAATCAGCCGGTGAACGAACCGGGCCTTGGCTGGGCCTTGAGCAGCGCTTCCACCTCTTCCCTCAAGGGGAAGCTGTCGATGGTGCCCTTCCGTGTGCAGGCCAAGGCCCCGGCGGCGCAGGCGAACCTTGCGGCCTCCTCCAGGTCCCTGCCCTCCGCCAGCGCCACGGCCATCCCCGCCGCGAAGGCGTCCCCCGCCCCTGAGTGGTCATGGGTGTCCACCCGGAAGGCCTGAAGGGACCTGGGCCTTGAGCCCTTGGAGTACACTATGGTCCCCAGGGGGCCCAAGTGGGCCGCAACCGCCCTGGCCCCCCAGGTTATGAGCCGCTGGGCCCCTTCGTCGGGGTCGTCCTTTTTCGAGAGCCTCGCCAACTCCTCTGCGTTGGGCATCACCACGTCGATCATGCCCCACATTTCGTCGGGCAGCTCCGACGGGGGATATGGGTCCAAAAGCACCAGGCACCCCGCCCGCTTGGCGCACCTCATGGCCTCCAGCACGGTCTCGGGCTTTAGCTCCAGCTGCAACAGGGTGCACTGGGCCCCGTCGAAGAGCTTGGCCTGTTCCAGCACCTGCTGGGGGGTGAGCATGTGGGAGGCCCCGGGGTATACCACCTTGCCGTACCCGCCGAAGGACAGGTTCATGGTCACCTCCAGCATTGTGTGGGCTCCCCGTACAACCTTGACCCCCCGAATGTGCACCTTCTCCTCCTCCAGGTCCTCCATCAGCGGCCGCTCGGACCCGTCGGTGCCCACGGCGCTTATGAGGCTCACCTGGGCCTTGAGCCTTGCGCAGGCCGCCGCCTGCCTTGCGCCGCGCCCTGAGGTGCGCTCCCTGTAATGGGAGGCCTCCACCCTATGGTCTACCTTTGGGTAGGAGTCCACGTCTATGGATATCTCCCGGGCGGAGGCCCCGACTACCACTATCCTTGACAAGGCGTCACCTCCAGGAGGAGATTCGTTCCGCCAGGTCCTCCACGGTGAAGGACGTATCCCATCGGAGGACCACCCTGTGGTCGCTTACGAAGGAGGGGACCACCTCCACTCCGATCTCCTCCGCCCGCCGGTCGTTCTCCTCCAGCGTCTTGTGGAGCAGGGGGTCGTCGAAGGACGCTGCGGGGTTTTCAAGGCCCGCCTCGGAGAAGACCCGCACTATGGCATCGGGGTCCGATATGTTAAGCCCCCGGGCGAAGAAGGCGCTGAAGAGGGCGTCCCCGGCGGCTTGCCCCTTACCCCTTGCCTTGGCCCAAAGGTACGCCGCAAGGGCCCTTTTCGTGTTTGGGACCAGGTTGAGATCCGCGAAATTAGCTTCCGCCGGTTCTCCCAGAGCCCTTAAGGCCCCCAGGTTGGACCAGCGGCGGTTCATCCCGCCCTCCGGCACCTCCGGCATGATCTGCCACGGCGTCCACTCAAGGCCCTTCAGAGGATTGCCGAGTTTCTTAAGAAAACTCCAGGCCAGGTAACAGTAGGGGCACGCGAAGTCGAAAAAGACCTCCATGGGGAGTACCTCCATCCGCGGATTTAGTTGAATATATTATTAGCGAGGGCCATTAAAAAGCAAGGGCCGAAAAGGTGGTTTCCGCCATTGAGAGGCCTACTTCATGCTAGAATCTAGATTCCAAGCCGTGTCAAGGTCCGTCGGCGGGGCGTAGTTCCCTGCTATGATCTCCTTCGGTCGCCCTGGGTGGGTTTGTTGTGGAGTCCCTCGGAGGCTGTGGATCAATTTAGGAGAGGTTGGTATTCTTGAGCGTTTTTTTCCGCATCGGGAGGTTCATTTCAAAGGTGGCGTCGGTTAAGTCCGCCCGGGGAGCGTCTCTGCTGATCCTTGCGTTGACCCTTTTGTCAAAACCGGTGGGTTACGCAAGGATGCTGGTTCTGGCATGGTTCTTCGGGGCCTCCGTAGATATGGACGGTTATAACATGGCCTTTGGTCTGACGTCCCTTTTCATGGCGCTTTTCATCGTGGGCGTGGAGAGCGCGGTCCTGCCGGTGGCGTCAAGGCTTTTGGTGAGGGATGAGGCCAGGGCCCGGTCCCTTATGGGGGCGGTGGTGCGCCTTGTTTTTCTTGGCGCCGTATTGGGAGGGGCGCTGCTTTACGCATTTAGGGCCCCCGTCATAGGCCTTTTCGCTCCGGGTTTTGATCCAAAGAGGGCTGAATCGGCGTCGTACTTCATGGGGATTTGCGCCCTCTTCCTCGTCTTTAAGGTTGCCGCCTCTCCCCTTGAGGCCTGGGCCATGGCGCAAGACAGGTACGTGGTTCCCCATCTTGTCGCCGGCGCTGCGAACCTTTTGTCCTTTCTTGTCTTGGTCGGCGGGGTAGCGGCTGGCTTGGGGATCCCGGCCCTTGGGTTGTCGGTGGTCTTCAACGGGGTTTTGAGCTTTGTCCTGCTTTTGCCGGCGGTGAGGGACTATCCGCTTTTGATCGGAGGCAGGCCGGAGGGGGAGGATTTAAGGGAGGCTTTGGGTCTGTTCCTCCCCTGTCTTGTTTTAAATGGTGTTTTTAGTTTATACACCTTTGTGGACCGGTATTTTGCCTCCATGCTGCCCGTGGGGGGGGTGACCCACCTATATTACAGCGGCGTCATGTTCTCAGCGGCGGGGTCGCTCTTTTCGAGCTCAGCCATGATGTTCCTGGTGAAGGCATCCAAGGCGGTGGAGTCTGGGGGATCTGAGGATCAAAGGCGCATGGTAGAGGGGACCTCCGGGTTAAGTGTGGCTTATATCTTTCCCGTTGGGGCGGCTCTTTTTGCCGGGTCATTGCCGTTGGTGAGGCTGCTTTTTGGGCACGGATCTTTTAAGTGGGAGGACGTCATCGCCACCGGGGCCTGCCTTGGGATCTTCTCGTGGGCCCTGCCTTTTTACGTGTTGAACACCGTTTTTTTTAGAGCCGCCCAGGCGTCAGGGGGGATGGGCAGGGTCTTGATGGTGGTAGTTCCAAGCCTTGTTTTCAACGCCCTTTTGGACTTTTTGTTTTGGCGTCCCTTTGGGGTTTACGGCATAGTCCTTGCCACGTCGCTTGCCATAGCTTTGTCGTCCTTTCTGTACGGCCGTGTGCTTCTTGGGTCTTGTGGGCTTGGGGTGCCATGGCGTTTTGCGGCGCCCCATGTGGCGTTCTCGCTGCTTTGGGGGGTGCCCCTTGGAATGCTGTGCTGGAAGATGGCTGGATGGGGGATTATATGGAGCGCCATCTCCTTGATGGCGGTTCCCCTTGCCCTTTGCCTGCATTTTTACGTTTTAGACAAGGTCGGTTTATATAATCACTTGAGCCATGCTTGGAGGCCATCGGAAATATTGAGGCTTATAATGGGAGCTGCTTCCCGGTAATTGTGGTTGAATTAGGATGAATTTTTAATAAATGGGGGTATGTGGGCATGTCTCTTATGGGGAAGATAACTTCCCGTTCCGCCGTTGTGGGCGTCATAGGCTTGGGCTATGTGGGGCTTCCTTTGGCGGTGGAAAAGGCGCGAGCTGGTTTTAAAGTCATAGGATTCGATGTCCAACCGGATAAATGCGATAAGGTAAATCGCGGTGAGAACTACATAGGCGATGTGGTTGGTGAGGATCTCAGGCGCTTGGTTCAGGATGGCAGGATTATGGCCACATCGGACTTCGGCCGTATTGCAGAGTGTGATGTGGCGGCCATATGCGTCCCAACGCCCTTGGATCAATACAAGCAACCGGACATATCATATGTGAAGGCCTCGGCGGAGTCGGTGGCTAAGTACATGCACGAGGATATGCTGGTGGTCCTTGAATCCACCACCTGGCCTGGCACCACGGAAGAGATCTTGAAGCCAATATTTGAATCTAAAGGCTACAAGGCTGGAGAGGATTTCTACCTTGCCTTTTCGCCTGAGCGGGTGGACCCCGGGAACCAGCGGTTTAAGACCCGCAACACCCCTAAGGTTGTTGGGGGTTGCACTCCGGAGTGCACAAGGCATGCCAAGGCACTTTATGAAGCGGTGCTTGACGCGGAGGTATTCGTGGTTTCGTCTCCCAAGGAAGCGGAGATGGCCAAGATCCTTGAGAATACCTTTAGGATAGTCAACTGTGCCTTGGCCAACGAGATGGCGATTATCTGCCATAAGATGGGTGTCAACGTTTGGGAGGTGATAGACGCGGCGGCTACCAAGCCATTTGGCTTCGTGCCGTTCTATCCTGGCGCTGGCGTGGGTGGCCACTGCATCCCCATAGACCCCTACTACCTTACCTGGAGGGCCAGGGGCTATGATTACCACACCCGGCTTATCGAGCTTGCGGGGGACATAAACGATGAAATGCCACGATATGTGGTGTCAAGGCTTCAGGACATGCTGAACGAGCGCACGAAGCCCTTGAAGGGATCCAGGATACTTTTGCTTGGGGTTGCCTACAAGGGGGATATTGATGACGTGAGGGAGTCGCCTTCGCTTAAGGTTTGGGAGGAGTTAATCAAGAAGGGGGCCATCGTTGACTACTTCGACCCTTATTGCCCGGCCGTCAAATTTGCTGGGGATGTTGTAAAATCCATAGAAATTTCATCCTCGGCTCTTTCCGCTTACGATGCCGCTGTGGTAGCCACGGGGCATAGGAATGGAGTGGACTATCAGATGGTGGCCTGTCATGTCCCCATGGTGCTGGACTGCAAGAACGTGTACGGCGCCGATAGGCCGTCAAACGTTACGGTGCTGTAGAAGCATGGGTTTGGAGTGGGAGAGGATGGGGATGTACCGTTTTGGTCTTGTGGGGTGTGGCCGTATAAGCGGAAAGCACGTGGAGGCCTTGAGGGTTTTGGAAGAAGAGGGCAGGGCCAAGCTTGTGGCCTGTTGCGATGTTGATAGGAGCAGGGCTGAAAACGCTGCTGAGGTTGCGGGTTGCGGCGCCTTTGGATCAATCGATGAGATGTTGGAAGCTGTAGGCTGCGATGTGCTGAGCATATGCACTCCATCGGGGCTTCATCCGGCCCATGTGGAAGCGGCGGCTCGGCACGGATGCCATGCTTTGTCAGAAAAGCCAGCTGGGACGAGCCTTGATGCGGTAGACAGGGCCATAAGAGCTTGCGACGAGGCTGGGGTTATGTATTTTGTGGTGAAGCAGAACCGTTTTAACAAACCGGTGGAGCTTTTGCGGAGAGCCCTTGAGGGGGGGCGCTTTGGCAGGATATATATGATATCGTCAAACGTGTTTTGGACCCGTCCCCAAAGCTACTATGACCAGGCTAAGTGGCGCGGCACTTGGGAGTTCGATGGAGGGGCTTTGAGCAACCAGGCTTCCCATTACGTGGACCTTATGCAGTGGATAGGCGGGTCGGTGGAGTCGGTTCAGGCGTTTAGCGCCACGCTGGGCAGGCGAATAGAGGCGGAGGATACCATTGTGGTGAACCTTCGTTATCGCAGCGGCGCCCTTGGCAGTTTGAACGTTACTACTTTGACATATCCCAAGAACCTGGAGGGCAGTTTAACGGTGATTGGGGAGCGTGGCACCGTGAAGATAGGCGGGGTTGCTTTAAACAGGATAGAGCATTGGGAGTTTGAATGTCCCGATCCCATGGATGAAGAAGTACACTGTGCTGATACGGATCCGCCCAGCGTTTATGGTTACGGCCATCTACCCTTTTATCGTCATGTTTTGGATGTCCTGGATGGCAAGGCGGAGCCAATGGTGACAGGACGTGAGGGCAGGAAGACGGTGGAGATAATACAAAGAGTTTATAGTTTTGTTTGGAGTACATGGTAGATATGTTTTGTTTTGATGTTTTGTTTGGTGTCAGAATATCTTTGGCTATGTGTTGTATTGTGGGGGGGGGTGAACCATGATGATCAAATGGACAAGTTTTGGGCGTAACAAAAAAGACAAATATATCAAAAGAATATTGTTGATTGGATCTGACATCAGAACCGATGATAGTTATATTGGTAAATTTATTTATTTAGCTAATTCAAGAAAAAATAGGTATTTAATTGATTGGTATGACCCGTATAGGGGTTTATTTATTTGTTTTAGAGAAGATAAGTTGATAGAGGGGACAGCTCCACGAGTAACTGGGTTGTTATCTGCTATATTGATGGTTGGAGGTTTTCTTTTTAAAAATAAAAACCGCTATGATTTTATTCATTTTCAAGGTGTAAGTCCGATATACTGGTTTTTTTTGCCGTTTATTGGCGATTATATTCTAACTTTTTGGGGTTCTGATTTGTATCAAATTAATGGCATCAAAGCTGCTATGTGTAGGGCTCTAGTGGGAAGAGCTTTGGCAGTTAGTTTAGCGAGAGAAAAGATGATAAAAAGATGTGTTGAACTCTTTGGAGACAAAAGGAAACTATTTATAACTAGATTTGCTTCGATTATGGACTTTGCTATAATAGATAGAGTAAAAAAGAGCGATATAGATGAATTTAATGACAAGCATTTGGTTGATGCCACCGATATAGTTATAACCATAGGGCATTCATCTTCTAGTAACGATAATCACTCTTACATAATAGAAGAGGTGGCTAAACTGCCGAATTATATCGCATGTAAGTTCTTCTTGTTTTTGCCGATGGGATATGGTGACTCTGGTTATCGAGATAAAATAATAGAAAAATGCTCCGATGTCCTGGGTCAACGTGGAATAAGGTATTATATAGAGAAGAAAGTTATGTCGTTGCAAGAAATAGCTGTTTTGAGAAAAAGAACCAACATAACTATAAATCTACTGAACACGGATGTATTGTCGGCATCAATGCAAGAGAATTTATATGCTGGTAATGTTGTAATTAACGGAGCTTGGCTTGATTATAGTGAGCTAAGAAAACTCGGCGCTTATTACGAAGTATTGGATCGCCTTGAGGATGGTTTGTTGCGCGACAAGTTGTTATATGTTCTAGAAAATATAGATTACTTGCGCGAAAAGTCTAAGGTAAATAAAAATATAATACTTAAAATTAATAACTGGAATGATGTTGTTAGGGGTTTTATTAATATGTATGATTGTCTTAACCCTGTCAGTGTGTTATAAAAGCTCTAAAATGTTTGTTTTAATATTGCGGTTGTGTGTTGTTTTTGTTCTTAGTTGTGGTGCGCAGGGGAATATAGAGAATATAGCCCGGTTAGTTTTGGGATTTCAAAAAACTGGAGAGTTTATTTATTAATGGTGATGATATGATTAATATAGCGATAGTATCGTGTTCGTTTGGAAATATTAACTCTATCGTAAATATGATGCGATATATTGGTGTAGATTGTAACGTATCTTCTAGCCCGAATGAAATAGCAAGGGCGGAAAAACTTCTACTCCCAGGGGTTGGAGCTTTTGATGTTGGTATGAAATCTCTTAGGGACTCTGGCCTTTTGGATGCCCTTTGTTATTCTGTTTTAGAGCGAGGGGTGCCTATCCTTGGAATATGCCTTGGTATGCAGCTCATGGCTAAGAGAAGCGAGGAAGGAAGCTTGCCGGGGTTGGGCTGGATAAATGCTGAGGTGGTAAGGTTTCGTTTCCCGGAAGGGGTTAGCTTAAAAGTCCCCCATATGGGCTGGAATTCGCTATCTATCAAAAGGGAAAATAGATTGATAAAGCCAGAAGAAAGACAGCGTTTTTACTTTGTTCATTCTTACCATGTGATGTGTGACGACGCATCGGATGTGGTTGCCACTTGTGAGTATGGCTATGATTTTGTAGCGGCGTTTGAGCACGACAATATCTTTGGCGTTCAGTTCCATCCGGAGAAGAGCCATAAATACGGCATGGCATTGATAAAGCGTTTTGTGGAGATGTGATAGTATGCTGAGACATCGTATTATACCTTGTCTTTTGCTTTCAGGAGGGGGATTGGTTAAGACTACCAGGTTTTCCAGTCCTAGATATGTTGGAGATCCCATCAATGTGATAAGGATATTTAATGAAAAGGAAGTTGATGAGCTGATTTTGTTGGATATAGAGGCATCACGGCAGAACAGGCCTCCTGATTTTGAGCTCATAGAACAGATAGCAGGCGAGTGTTTTATGCCTCTATGTTATGGAGGGGGTATAAAGACCTTTGAGCAGGCGAGCAGGTTGTTTTCTTTGGGAGTTGAGAAAGTGTCCCTGCAATCTGCGGCATTGGAGTCGCCTGAACTAATACGAAAGATTGCGGATCACTACGGCAGCCAAGCGGTGGTGATTTCCGCTGATGTTAAGAAGAGTTGGTTGGGGAAGAAGAAGCTTTATTTTTCTAGTAGGGATAAGGCTTTGGATTTACCGCTGGAAGAATTCCTTTGGCGATGTGTGAATCTTGGCGCAGGAGAGGTTTTGCTCAACTCGGTGGATAGGGACGGTACCATGGAAGGCGTGGATTGTGACTTGATCCGAGAGATTGCCGGTAAATTACCAGTTCCGCTGATAGCGATGGGTGGAGCCGGCAGTCTATTGCATATGCGTTCTGCGATTGAAGCTGGGGCCAGTGCCGTAGCGGCGGGGGGGTTTTTTTTTTTCATGGACCTCATAGGGCAGTTCTTATAACTTATCCTACACACGATGAGATAGATTCTATTTTTACATACAAATAGTGCAAAAACGGAGAGAGGGGATTTGTTACCACCACGCTCCGTTTTTTGTATGACCCTACTTAGCGATACTATCGATCATTTTTTTTATATCTAAGCAGATTTTTTTTAGATTTTCGTTAGATGGAATTTTTGGGTGAATATCCTTGGGTAGGTATAGCATTTCTTCGAATTCAGCTCTAGATATTTTAAGTTTCTTTGTTAGGTATTCTATGTCTCTTTCAACATCTTCCACTGGATACGGGGGTTTTGAAATTTCCACCAGCGCTTCTTCTCTTGTTATTTCTCCAGAAACTATAAGGCTTGAAAGATGTGCCTTCCTCTTGTCATATCCATACCTAGTTGGTAGATAGTAGCCTTGGAAGAACTTTGTAAATCTAGACTCCCAATGCTTAGCGCCATAATAGCTCCAGCCATATTTTTGTAATTCTGCTATAGCGTCCTTCTTTTTATATGGAATGTAGTTAAGGGGTCTAATTATCTTCATGCCAATAATATAAGGATAATAGAAGTGAAGTTGATAGAAGCTAATCAAGGGGAAGCCACTAAGATTGCCATCTCCGAATCTTTGTACTATGGCCTTCAAATATTTTGAATCCATAGCATCATATCCCCAAGCTTTTGGTAGTATGCTCTCGGTAGCATAATTAGATCCACTGAAGACATAAAGCAATCTATGTTTTACAGCGTAGTGGTATAGCGAGGCAAAAAAGGCATGATCTTGGGGTATATCCTGATTAGGGATGCCAGATTTTAGAAAAGCCACCTGTACTCTTCTCATGGCATCCCAATTAATTACTATTGTGTCTAAATCTACACCTAGATTTTTACACAACAATTCTATATTTTTTACGGCTAGCTCTGAATTCCAGCCCGCATCTACGTGAACCGCAAGAGGATTTAATCCCCATTCTCTGAGCTTACATAGCAAATAAGAGCTATCTACCCCTCCACTTAGTCCAATTATCCCGTCATACTGTTTATTCTTGCAATCAGATTTTATTCTATCTATTATTTTATTTAACTCCTGCATGCCTTGATGATTTGGAATCCACTTGATATTCTTTATATTTTTAAAAAAATTATTGCAGTGGTTGCAATAGCCGTTATCATCGAACACTATTTCTGGGTCTGTTGTGTCCATTATGCAGCGTTTGCATACTTGATATTTGGTGGTCATTTGTTGTCCTCCTGTTGGTTTTTAGTCTAGGGGGTTAATTAAAAGAGCTGTTTAGTAGATAATTTTAGGCATTTAGCTTGAGGTGGTCTAGTATTTTATGCGTGGCGTTGCCTTCCCCAAGGAGCCCCTTAGGATATAGAGGGTTATTGTTAATTTTAGATATTTTATCCAATAGCGCCTCGGGGTCGGTAGGGCAAAGCTCGTTCCACCCCGATTCTACAAGCTCTCTCCATCCAGTGTCAGGCATTATTACCACTGCTCTCTTGCCTGCGTAGTAGGCTTCCTTTTGGTAGCCTCCGCTGTCAGTTACCACCGCAGTGCATGCCATTGTTAGGGACATTAAGTCAATGTAGCCGACTGGATCTGTTACCAGAAGATCTTCTGTATATGGCTGGAGGCCAAATTGGTTTACTCTGGACCTGGTTCTGGGATGCATAGGTAATAGGACGGCCAAGCCCAACTCCCTATGTATCATGTTTAGTCCTTTCAATATTGCGGTGAGGTTATCGGGATTGTCGGTGTTAAAATCTCGGTGGATGGTTGCTATGATAAACGGATCCCCGTGGCGGATTCCGAAGCGTCTTGTGGTTTCTTCTGGATTAAAGCGATGGCGCATCATTAGAAAAAGGTCGTACATGATATCTCCTACCAATGCCACGCCATCGGAGATTCCTTCTTTTAGGAGGTTTTGAACCCCAAGGTTTGAGCAACAAAAAAGAAGCGTAGAGATGTGATCGGTGAGAACCCTGTTTATCTCCTCAGGCATGTCTTTGGGTTTTTGGCGTATGCCGGCCTCCACGTGTGCCACTGGTATCTTGAGCTTGGCCGCCGCCAGGGCGCCTGCAACCGTGGTATTGGTATCTCCATATACCATAACCATGTCCGGTTTTTCCTTAACTAGGACGCTCTCGAATTTTTCAAGTACTTCTGCTGTTTGTTTGCCGTGGGAACCCGGCGTTGCTCCTAAAAAGTAATGGGGAGACGGTATCTCAAGCTCGGAGAAGAATATGTCCGACATGTTGGCATCGTAATGCTGCCCCGAGTGGACAACAATGTGATTCCAGAGGTTTCTTTTTCTGACTTCTGCAGATACTACAGCTTCCTTTATGAACTGGGGCCTTGCCCCGACGAGAGAAACAATCTTTCTTTTCATTGCGGTAAATCCCCTATCGATTGTGTTTTTGTTTGCTATAATTTCTCTTATAATAGCATAAACGCAACCTCTTTGCTAATGAATAACAGCAGGCTTTTTAAGTCTGCTTTGTGAAGGGTGGTATTTAATGCGGTTGGCCTATCTGACCCTTGAGGGGTCCAGGGAGGGACAGGCGTCTTATGTGCATGTTCATGAAATAATAAAGGGCTTAAGGAGAAACGGTTGGGATGTTAAACTGTTTGAGCCTTACTATGCTGGTGTGGATAAACCAGGCTTGGCCGTGAGGCTTTGGAAGTTTCTTGCGGTCCAGGTGAGTATGGCTTGGAGTTTCCTGAAGAATGGGAAGCCAGATGTTTTGTATGTAAGATCGCATCCTTTTTCCTGGCCATCGGTGATGCTTGCAAAAGCGCTGGGTGTTGTGGTGGTTAGTGAGGTTAACGGCCCCTATGAGGACCTGTTTCTAGCTTGGCCATTTACCAGAAGGTTTTCTTGGATGTTTGTTTGGTTGTGGCGAAGCCAATGGAGACACAGCGATGCTTTGGTAACAGTTACCAAGGGTCTTGTTGATTGGCTGAAAAGCCAGTCTGTTAATGAGTTGGTCTTCCTTATCCCTAATGGGGCTGACACGGAGTTTTTTTCCCCATCCGCAGTTGTGAACCCAAGTGCTTTTAGTGATTTTTTGCCCAGGTTTTACGCCGTTTTCTTCGGAGCTCTTGCTAGATGGCAGGGCGTTGATACGATGCTTGAAGCGGTCAAAAGTCCCTATTGGCCTCAAGAGGTAAGCCTTTTGGTTGCCGGGGAGGGGGTGGAAGGACATAAAGTGAAAATGGCCTCACAGGTTTATCAGAGGGTCCTGTACTTGGGAAGAGTCTCTTATAGGGATATTCCCGGCTTAGTGGCCGGAGCAGTGGTTAGCTTGTGTGTAAAAACGAGGGATGCCGCCTTGGTTTCAACTGGTTTGTCGCCTATTAAGCTATTTGAATCTTTGGCCTGTGGTACCCCTATGATAGTTAGCGATATATCTGGACAAGCCGATTTGATTCGGGAGGGTGATTGCGGGTTGGTCATACCACCAGAAGATCCTGATGCTCTGGCCAAGGCGGTTGCGTACATTTACGAAAACCCCTCAGAAAGGGATAGGATGTCTCGAGCTGGACGTTTGCTGATAGAGACGAAGCATTCCTGGGCTATTAGGGCGGATGATACTCATCGCATAATAATGATGCTTCTGAAAAAAAGTTAACTGGCTTTCGTTTTTTGAATGTATTGCCATTTTGTGTTGCGTATGCTGCGCATGCGGATTTTGTGGTTGGCTTGGGGATCGGTTTCTTATTTAAAGTGGCTATGGTGTTTGTTTTGCATCATAGATTGCACGGGGGAATGCGAACATGAAGAAAGAACGCTATTATTGCCATAAAATATACCTTTCCTCCCCCCACATGACCGGCGAGGAGATGGCTTACGTGGAGGAGGCCTTCAGGACCAACTGGGTGGCCCCCTTGGGGCCCCATGTGGAGGCCTTTGAGAGGGAGATGGCACAGGTGCTGGGGGTCAAGTCCGCCTTGGCCCTTTCATCCGGCACCGCGGGGATACATTTGGGGCTCAAGCTCTTGGGCGTGGGCCCCGACGATGTGGTTTTGTGTTCTACATTGACCTTTGCCGCCACCGCAAACCCCATACTTTACCTTGGCGCCAAGCCGGTCTTTATCGATTCGGACCCTGACACTTGGAACATGTCGCTTCCTGCTTTAAAGCGGGCGGTCCAGCGCCTCAAGGACGATGGGGTCAAGCCCAAGGCGTTGGTGGCGGTGGACCTTTACGGCCAAAGCGCCGACTACGACGGCATACTTTCGGTGTGCGGCGAGGAGGGCATACCGGTTCTGGAGGATGCCGCCGAGGCCCTGGGCGCCACGTACAAGGGGAAGATGTGCGGGTCCCTTGGGAGGCTTGGGGTGCTGTCGTTCAACGGGAACAAGATAATAACCACCAGCGGCGGCGGCATGCTGCTTTCCGACGACGAAGACGCCATAGAACGCGCCCGTTTTTGGGCCACCCAGGCCCGTGACAAGGCCCCTTGGTACCAGCACAGCCAGGTGGGGTACAACTACAGGATGAGCAACGTGCTGGCGGGGATAGGAAGGGCCCAGCTCAAGGCCCTTAGCTCCAGGGTCGAGGCAAGGCGCAATGTCTTCGACCGCTACGTGGAGAGCTTGGGCGATCTACACGGCTTATCGTTCATGCCCGAGGCTGCGTACGGCAGGAGCAACCGGTGGCTTACGGTGGTTTTGATAGACCCGTCCTCCGGCTTAACCCCTCTTAACGTCATGGAAAGGCTTGGGGAGGAGGACATAGAGACCCGGCCCCTTTGGAAGCCCATGCACCTGCAGCCCCTGTTCGAGGGCTGCGCGTACTTCCCCCATTTGGAAGGGGAAAGCGTATCGGATCGGCTCTTCTCCATGGGGCTTTGCCTTCCCTCCGGATCGAACCTTACGGAGGAGCAGCAGGAGAGGGTTGTAGGGGCCCTAAGAAGGGCATGGGGCAAGTAAGGGTCCATGAAAACATGAAAAGACGGCTGTTGATGGCGGCCTCGGTTGCGGTGCACCTCGAGGCCTTCCACCTGCCCTATGTGGAGGAGCTAAGACGCAGGGGCTGGGCGGTTTGCGCCGCTGCGGAGGGGGTTGAAAAATCCCCAGCGCTTAAAGCCGCTTTCGATGAGGTTTTCGAAGTCCCCTTTTCCAGAAGCCCATTTGACATCTCCAACGCCAGGGCGTGGAAGATCATGAGATGTCTTATAAGATCCCGCCGGTTTGACCTGGTTCACGTTCATACCCCGGTGGCGGCCCTTGTGACCAGGCTCGCCATAGGGCCCATGAGGAAGGATCTGGGGTTTAAAATCCTCTACACCGCCCACGGCTTCCACTTCCACCCAAAGGGCAATCCGGTGTCTAACTGTGTGTTCGCTGCCCTTGAGAAGGCGGGCGGTTTCTTCACCGACGTCCTGTTCGTCATGAACCGCTACGACCTTGACATGGCGAAGAGGATGAACCTGGCACCCAGGATAGAGTTCGTGAGCGGGGTGGGGGTGGACCTATCCTTCTTTGACCCTGCCGCGGTGTCTATGGAGCAGGTTAGCGGCGTTTTAGGTGAACTAAAGATCAATGACGGGGTCCCGTATTTTCTGAACGTGGCGGAGTTTAACCCAGGTAAGCGCCACATGGACATGGTTCAAGCCCTTAAGGGTGTTGCCGGCAACTGCCGGGTGGTCATGGTGGGAGACGGAAGACTTAGGGAGCAAGTGGCTCAAAGGGTTGCCGAACTTGGTCTTTGGGACCGCTTCAGGTTTGCGGGACATAGGAGCTGTGAAGATGTGAGAGCCCTTTTGCAAGGTTCCCTTGGCATGGTTTTTCCCTCCGCAAGGGAAGGGCTGCCCCGGGCTGTCATCGAGGCCATGGCCATGGGGAAGCTGGTGATAGGGGCGGACGCCAGGGGCACCGTGGACCTTTTGGAGGATCGAAGAGGGTGGCTCTATCCGGTGGGGGACACCGCACACCTTGCGGCGCTCATCGACCAGGCGCTGGCTTGTCCTAAAGAGGCATCTTCCATCGGACAGGCGGCTAGAAGATATGTGGTTGAAGTCATGGACGTTAATAAAATGGTTAAGGACTACGCCGGCATCTGCGAAAGCCTGATTTAACAGGTGTGGCTGGGGCAGGCTAGAGGGGCGGTATGTGCTCTCTGTCTCCTTCCCCCTTGAACTCCTCCATGGTGGCGTGCCCCTCCTGGGATATGCCCTCCCGGAGTGCAACCTTTATCATGGTTAAAAGTATTATCTTAAGGTCCAAAAGGAACGAAAGGTTGTCCACGTACCAAACGTCCATCTCAAAGCGCCTCTCCCAGCACAGGGCGTTTCGGCCGTTCACCTGGGCCCAGCCGGTGATGCCCGGCATCACCTCGTGGCGCCTCATCTGAAATGGGCTGTAGCGGCTGAGGTAAGAGGTAGGGAGCGGCCTTGGACCTACGATGCTCATGTCCCCCTTGAGGACGTTGAAGAGCTCCGGCAGCTCGTCCAGGCTGGTGCTTCGAAGGAACCTGCCGAACCTGGTTAGCCTCACCTCATCTGGGAGCAGCTCCCCCGAGGGGCCTTTGGCATCGGTCATGGTGCGGAACTTGTAGAGCTTGAAGGGCCTTCCGTTAAGCCCCGCCCTCTCCTGCTTGAATATGACCGGCTTGCCAAGGCAAATCCCCACCATCAGCGCCGTGACGGCCATCAATGGCAGGGTCAGTGGAAGGGAGATAAGCACCAGCGCAAGGTCTAGGGGGCGTTTGAGGAAGCGCCGGTAAATCTGCGTCCTCTGCTTTATCTCCCCATCATTACTCATGGCCGCTCGTCCCTTCCAGCCGGCATCCCGGTATGATCCTGGCTAGCATGTCCCTTACGGCCGCCGGATCTCCCTTGAGCGCCGCGGACACCAGCGCCTCCGACAGGGCCTCAAAGTCCTCTGGAACCCTGTGGTTGGGGGCTATGAGGATCTTGCTGTGCCTTGACGCCATGGTCCCCTCCTCGGGGGTGAACAGTTCCTCGTACAGCTTCTCTCCTGGCCTTACGCCGGTGTACTCTATGGTGATGTCCTTCCCGGGCTGGAGGCCGCTTAAGAGTATAAGATCCCTGGCAAGGTCCGCTATGCGCACGGGCTCTCCCATGTCCAGCACGAACACCTTGCCGTTCTCCCCAAGGCCTCCCGCCTGGATCACCAGCTGCGCCGCCTCCGGTATGGTCATGAAGTAGCGGCTCATATCCGGGTGGGTGACCGTGACGGGGCCGCCTCTTCGGATCTGGTCCTTGAAGATGGGTATCACGCTGCCCCGACTGCCCAATACGTTGCCGAACCGCACGGACACGAAACACCGATCCTGGCCTGCGGCCTCGGCGCACCTTAAAACCTCCATCTCCGCAAGCCGCTTTGAGGCCCCCATGACGGAGGTGGGGTTCACCGCCTTGTCGGTGGATATGTTGACGAAGACCCTTACGCCCTTCTCAAGGGCCAGTCGGGCCACGTTCTTAGTGCCCAGGAAGTTGTTCTTTATGGCCTCCTCGGGGTTCTCCTCCATGAAGGGCACGTGCTTGTGGGCCGCGGCGTGGAAGACCACCTCCGGCTTGTAAAGGTCCATCACCTGAGAGATCCTCTCCCGGTCCCGCACGTCCGCCACCACCAGTTTAAAGGGAGGGCACCCTTCAATGCGGCTCAGGTGCCTTTTGAGGTGGAAGAGGCTGTTCTCACCCCTGCCCACCAGCACCATGAGGCCTGGGGAGAACCGGGCCAGCTGTCTTGTTATCTCGCTTCCTATGGAGCCCCCGGCGCCGGTCACCATCACCACCCGGTGGTCTACGTAGCCCCGTATGGAGCTAAGGTCAAGCCGCACCGGCTCCCGTCGCAGCAGGTCCTCTATGTTCACATCCCTAAGTTGCGATATGGAGGCCTTGCCGGAGACGATCTCCGAGTAGGACGGCACTATCCTTGCCTTAAGCCCCGCGGAGGATGCGGCTTCAAGGACCCGCTTTACCACTCGCCCCTCCGCGGAGGGCATGGCGATCAGCACCTCGGAGGCCCCGGACTTCTTCGCCGCCTCCTTAAGGTCCTCAAGTCCGCCAAGCACCGGGTACCCCAGGAACGTTGTAAGCCGCTTTTGGGGGTCGTCGTCCAGGAAGCCCTTTAGCTCCATCCCCATGGCAGGGTTCTTGAGCATCTCCCGGGCCAGGGATATGCCCGCTTCCCCGGCGCCGGCGATTATGACCCCCATGAGTTTGCCACAGGATAGCCTTTTCTCCCAGAACCTGCGTCTTAATATCCTTAAAGCGCAAAGCATCACCCCGTAGAGGATGGAGTCGATCACCGGCACGCTCCTTGGGACCTTGGCCAAGGTGGACATCATGAAGAGGCCTGAGGAGGTGATGAGGAGGTTGGCCGCCGAGGCGTTGAAGATGTCCTTGAGGTTTGGGATGCTGACGTCCTTCCACGACTGCCTGTGAAGGTTCCACAGGAGCTCCGCAACGAGCTTCCCGGCCCCGGACAGCGCAAGGTAGTGGGGTATGGAGTATAGGAACTCACCTGGAACTGGGTACCCTAACCGCAGAACGAGCGCCAGAACGGAAACCAGCGCCCCAGCGGATATGTCCAGGGCCATCTTCAAGTAAAGCTCTCTATTGGTCAACGCGGTTTACCTCGGATCGTAAGCTTGTTTTTGCGCAATGGGCAAGCACATTTTACACGATACCACCCGGCGGTGTTAGTTATTTTCCCCTTACCGGTCGTAGAACGCCTGGTTCTGGAGCAGCTGCTCCGTGGGCACCGGCCGCAGCAGCCGGGCCGGCACGCCGGCTACTATGACCCCCGCGGGCACGTCCCTGGTGACCACGCTCCCCGCCGCCACCAGCGCGTCCTCCCCGATCTGCACCCCCGGCAGCAGGGTGGCGTTGCCCCCTATCCTGGCGCCGCGGAGCAGGGTGGGGCCTCCGAAGTGCTTCTTCCGCTCCTCCGTGCGGCCCAGGAAGTTGTCGTTGGTAAAGGTGACCTCCGGGGCTATGAAGCAGTAGTCCCCTATGGTGGACAGGGCGGTTATGTATGCCTCGGTCTCTATCTTAACCCTCTTTCCTATGGACACCCTGTTCTCCACCGTGACGCCCCGGCCTATCACGGTCATCTCCCCTATGGCCACGTCCTCCCGGATGCTGGCTAAGTCGCCCACGAACACGCACTGGTTAAGGGTCGCTCCCCGGTATATAACGCAAAGGGCCCCTATGGTCACGTTCTCCCCTATGACCAGGGGAGGCAGCTCCCTGTGGGCGGAGGTGGTGGCGCTTATGGCCGACGCGGCGGGCCTTTTGCCAAGCACCGTGTTGGACCCCACCTTGCAGTTGGGGCCCATTCGGACCCCGCTGTGGATCACCACGTTGTGCCCTATCTCCACGTTGGGGCCTATAAGGACGTCATCCTCAATGACAACCCCAAAGCCTATCTTGGCGCTTGGGTCCACCTGGGCCTTTGGATCTATGTAACGTACTTCCATGATCTTAAGCTCACCCGCCTTAGCTTAGATTAGATAGATATCTGCCGGGCCAGCTCCACGGCCCCGTAGGTTATTATCACAGAACAGCCCGCCCGGCGCACGCACCGGTGGTACTCAAGATAGGCGTCGTAGCTTACAAGCCCCTGGCCTATGGCGGACTTCAGCATGCCGTGCTCGCCGCTTACCACGTAGCCCCCTATGGGCAGCATGGACATCTCCCTTAGGTCCCTTATGATGTCAAGCGACGTTCCAGCGGGCTTGACTATCAAAAGATCCGCCCCCTCGTCCTGGTCCATGAGGGCGTCCCTTAAGGCCTCCAGACGGTTGGGCGGTGGCAGTTGGTGGCTTTTCCTGTCCCCGAAGCAAGGGGCGCTTTGGGCCGCCTCCCGGAAGGGGCCGTAGAAGGCGGAGGCGAACTTGGCGGCGTAGCTCCATATGGCGGTGTCATGGAAGCCGTTGTCCTCCAGGGCCTTCCTTATGGCCAGCACCCGGCCGTCCATCATGTCCGAAGGGGCAACACCGTGGGCCCCCGCCCTGGCGTGGCTTAAGGCCACCGACGCGAGCCTTTCAAGCGTGGAGTCGTTGTGGATCGCCCCGTCCTTGAGTACCCCGCAGTGGCCGTGGGAGGTGTACTCGCAAAGGCACACGTCGCTCACGAGGTATGCCTTTGGGTACCGGGACCTGAGCTCCCCCAGGGCCCGCTGCACCGGCTCGGAGGGATCGTCCGCCGAGGAGCCAGATTCGTCCTTGTAGGATGGGATGCCGAAGAGGAGGAAGGACCTTACCCCTGCGTCCAATGCCTCCTCCACGGGCCGGTGCACCGTGTCGCAGCTCCAGCGGAAGACCCCCTCCATGGAGCGCACGGGCTCCACCACGCCGGTGCCGGGCACGAGGAAAAGGGGCAGCACCAGGTGGCTGGGTTTTACGTCCGTCTCCTGGAGGATCTCCCTTATTGCCGGGTTTATGCGGTTCCGCCGGGGCCTTGAAAGGGGGAAGGGGGCGCTCATCCCATGTGCCCCCTAATCTTGCGGAAGGCGGAGCGCAGGGCATCTTTGGTGGAGGCTATGGCATCGTCGTCGTGGGCCAGGGACACGAAGAAGGTCTCGTAGGCGCTGGGAGGAAGGTAGAAGCCCTCGTGGAGCATGTGGCGGAAGAACAGGGGGTACAGATCCACCCGGGTGGACCTTACGTCCCCGAGGTCCTTGGGCATGGGGCCGAAGAAGAGTCCTAGGGCGGAGCCAAGGCGGGACACCGATACTGTTAGGCCTTCCTCGTCGGCGGCCTTGCGTATGGCCGCCTCCAGCGCCGCTCCCTTGGCCTCCAGCTCCTCGTAAGCTTGGGGGGTGAGCCGCTCAAGGGTGGCTATCCCGCAAGCCATGGCCACCGGGTTGCCCGAAAGGGTGCCTGCCTGATAGACCGGCCCCTCCGGCGAAAGGTGCGCCATCACGTGGGACCTGCCGCCGAAGGCCCCAACGGGCATTCCGCCGCCGATTATCTTCCCAAGGCACGTGATGTCCGGCTCTATGCTCTCCAGGTTCTGGACGCCTCCCTCGGGGACTCGAAAGCCGGTTATCACCTCGTCGAAGATCAAGAGGGCTCCGTGATGGGCGGTTATCTCCCTAAGCCCCTTGAGGAAACCCTCCACAGGGGGCACAAGCCCCATGTTCCCAGCCCAGGGCTCCACTATCACCGCCGCTATCCGGTCCTTGTGGGAGCCAAAGGCTGCCTCCACCTGGTCCAGGCGGTTGTAGGGAAGCACCAGGGTGTCCGCCGCGCAGCCCCTGGTGACCCCCGGCGACGAGGGTGTGCCGAAGGTAAGAGCCCCGCTCCCAGCGGATACCAGGAGCGAGTCCGAATGTCCGTGGTAGCAGCCCTCGAACTTTATTATGAGATCCCTTCCGGTGAAGCCCCTTGCCAGCCGAACCGCCCCCATGACCGCCTCGGTGCCGGAGGAGGTGAAGCGCAGCTTGTCTATGGATGGGAACTTGGCCTTTATCATCTCCCCAA
Source organism: Thermanaerothrix sp. (assembly GCA_026417795.1). Lineage (NCBI taxonomy): Bacteria > Bacillati > Chloroflexota > Anaerolineae > Anaerolineales > Anaerolineaceae > Thermanaerothrix > Thermanaerothrix sp. The sequence continues at coordinate 36,793 of JAOACP010000002.1, read as the reverse complement.
GCCGGGCCTCCAGGGGGGAGCAGGCGCCGAAGGAAAGCCCGTCCCCGGCGGCGCGGGTCAAGGCCTCAAGCACGTGGGGGTCCCCGTGCCCCAGTATCATGGGGCCCCAGCTGCAAACGTAGTCCACGTAAGACCTGCCCTCCACGTCGAACAGCCGGCACCCCTTGGCGGAGCGGAAGAAAATTGGATCTCCCCCCACCGCCCCAAAGGCCCTTACAGGGCTGTTCACCCCTCCTACCAGACACCGTAGGGCCCTTTCAAAGCACTCCCTGTTGGTCTCCATGATTACCTCATCCCCTCCTGGATCGCCTTTCTTGCGCCGCCTTTAGACGAACGGCCATAACACCCGGTGATAAAGCCCCGGGGAATGATCTAAGCGCCCCTATCGGGGGCTCGTCTCCGCCGCAAGACCCTTCAGGGCCTCCGTGAGGCCCTCCATGTCCGGGGTCTTCATGACCACGCAGCTTCCAAAAAGACCTTCGCAGGCCTTCCCGCACTGGTCCCCCCACGCCACCGCCCGGGCTCCCTTGGGAAGGCCTCCAAAGCGCTGGGCCCACTCCTCCGCCATGGCGGCGGAGCCGAAAACCACCCCGTGAGGAGGATGGGCCTTCCAGTGTTCCTCTACAAGCCCCATCCATGGCATCTCCCTTGGGGTCATCTCGTAGAGGGGCAGCACCGATGGGACCCCTCCTGCTTCCATCACCGCCTTGACCGGCCCGTCGGAGCCCACGCGGTTTCGAAGGAACAGAACCCGGTCGCCGGGGTTTATTACGCGCCGAAGGAGGTTGGCCAGGGAGTCGCTGCTTGGGAACTCCGGCACGGCGTCCACCCCGATGCCCGCCTCCTCCATGGCGGCGGCGGTGCCCTGTCCTAAAGCCGCGGTGGAGCAGCGGATGAGCCGGAGGTCTTTTATCAGGTCCTTTAAAATCCTGGGCCCCCTTGGGCTTGTGAACACCAACCAGCGGGCCTTGTTAAGCTCCCCCGCCACCTGTTCCTTTTCGGCGGTTGCCCGTTCCTCAAGCAGCGGCAAGGTGAAGGCATCGGCCCCCAGGGCCTCAAGGGCCCGGGACGTGCGGTACCCCTCCGGCATGGGCCTGCAAACCGCCACCTGCAGCCCCTTGAGGGGCCCCTCTGCGGGCTGTAGGCCCAAAGCTGCGGCTTCGCCTATGAGGATCACCGAGGGGCTTGGGATGCCGTTGGACGTTGCCGCTTCGATGGCCCCCCTGACGGAGGTCCTTTCAAGTTTAGCCCTGCCCCAGCCCCCCCAGCATAGCACCGCGCACGGTGTTTCTGGATTCAGCCCCATGGAGAGCATGCTCCGCAGGTTCTGGGCCAGGTTGGAGGCGGACATGTAGAGCACCCGGGAGCCCCTGAAGCCCACCACGCCCTCGAAGTAGCCCGCCATGTGGCCGGAGCTTCCCAGCTGTCCGGTGGCAAGGCACAGCCCCGATGACGCGCCGCGGTGGGTAAGGGGCACCCCTTCCCTTAGGAAACCTCCCAGCGCGGCGGTGACGCCAGGCACCCCTTGCCATGGCAGCCCCGCCGCCTCCAGCGCCATGGCCTCCTCGCCGCCCCGGCCGAACACGAATGGATCCCCGCCTTTGAGGCGGACCACCCGGTCAAAGCGCCTGCCAAGGTCCACCAAAAGGCGGTTTATCTCCTCCTGCCCCATGGTGTGGTCCCCTCCCCGCTTGCCCGCCTCCACGAAAAGGGCGGATCGGGGGGCTAAAAGCAGCGAGTCCGGGTGTATCAGCCGGTCGTAAACCACCGCTTCGGCCCTGGAGAGGACCTCCAGCGCCTCAAGGGTGAGCCACCTCGGGGAACCGCATCCCGCCCCCACCAGCCATATCATGGGCCGCACACCCCTTCGGCGGCCGCGGCGCCCCTGGCCGAGGCCTCCTGCAGGATCCGCCGGGCCTCGGGGGAGTCCTTGATCTCAAGCCACGCCAGCTTGCCCACCTCTGCCGCCGACTCCTCATGGTGGACCCTGTGGACGATCTTTACGCAAGACCCGGAGGTTCCTTGGGGGGACAGTATCTCCGCTTCAAAGGTCATGAATTCCCCCTCCAGCCTTGCGGATGCCGCCACGGGAACCGCGCACCCCATGCCGAAGGCCTTTAAAAACTCCCGTTCCGCCGTGATCTCAAGCCAACTCTCCCGGTCTCCCAGCCGTACCGCCTCCTGGAAGAGAAAGGACCCCTCCAAGGCCTCCAGCGCCACCGCCCCCTGGGCTGGGGACGTTATGAACGGAAGCTCCCGGTATGGCGCCTTTATCCCGAGCCTTTCAAGGCCCGCCTTGGCCAGCACTATGGCGTCGAAGCGCCCCTCCTCCAGCTTCCTGAGCCTTGAGTGCACGTTGCCCCGGCAGCAGAGGACCTTGAGGTCCTTTCGGGCCCGCAGTATCTGGGCGGTCCTCCGGAGGCTTGACGTGCCCACCGATGCCCCTTCCGGCAGCTCCTCAAGGCATATGCCCTCCCGGGTCACCAGCACGTCCTCCCGGGGACCCCGGGCAAGGACCGCCGCTATCCTAAGCCCCTGGGGCTGCTCCGACGGCACGTCCTTGAGGCTGTGGACCGCCCCGTGGGCCTCCCCGTTTAAGAGCCTCTCCTCCAGGGCCTTGACGAAGGCCCCGAAGCCGCCGAAGCACGCCAGGTGCCGCTTCCGGTCCCGGTCCCCGTGGGTGGAGGCGGTGACGAGCCTCACCGAGTGTCCAGCCTCCTCAAGGCGTCGGCGCCACATCGCCGCCTGGGCCATGGCCAGGGGGCTTGATCGGGTGAGCAGCGTAAACCGGCTCATCTCCTGAGCCTCTTCCCCTCCAGGAAGGCCTTGAGCAGTGCCTTTAGCTTCGCCGCCCCGGCGGGATCGGTGCCGCCGCTGGAGATGCCTACCCGAAAGTTCCCGTGGTTCCACTGGGCCGCTAATGCGAAGTCCCCCAGCTCCGGCAGGGAACAGCAGCACACAAGACACCCGGTGCCCTCCCGGAGCTCAAGGGCCGCCCTTGTCTTATCCGGCGGCAGCGCCAGCACCGCGAACCGGAAGCGCTCGAAGTCCTGCCGCTGAACCGGCCGCTCCTCGCCGGATATGACGCCCTTTGAGATGAGGTCCTTCATCTCTGGGCAGAAGTTTAAGGAGACCGCCGTCACCGAGGCGCCGCCGTCCAGCAGGCTGCAGGTCTTCCTGTATCCCACCGGGCCGGCTCCAACCACGAGCACCGGCTCGTCCAGTCTTAAGGCCACCATGGGGCCGAAGGTCATGTGAATACCCCCAGTTTTAACGATTGTGTATGATGTCCGCCTGCGCCGCAAGGTCCGGGAAGCGGTCGGTGAGCTCCGCCCACAGCATAGCCGCCGCGTCTTCCGCCGCTTTCTCCAGGCCCTTGAGCTCTTCCCGGTAGTCCGCCAGCAACGCCTGGGCCCTTTGGGCTATCTCCCCTATCCCAAAGTAGCGGTAGCCCCGGCCCATCTTACCCTGCGGAGGAGACCCCAGGTCCACCACCCAGGCCCCGCTTCCCTCCATGTGTTCTTCCCGCAGCACCGGCTTTGGGGATGATGTGCAGAGGAACACCCCGTGAAAACACTTAGCCCCTGAGGGAAGGTCCTGCCACCGCAAGGACCTAAATCCCGGCGGGGGAGGGGAGGAGCGGGACGTGCAGGCCACCGACGCGCCTAAGTAGGATAGCACCTTGCAGGTCTCCCGTCCCATCTCACCCATGCCCGCCACAAGGCAGGATACATGGGGCCACTTGGGGTGTTCCTTCATGATGGATGCCGCAAGGTACGGTATGGACGGGGCTCTTCCCGGGTGCAGCGCAGCCCTTAAGGCCCTTGAGACCCGGAAGGAGCTTTGAAAAAGCCTGTGCAGGACAGGGCCGCAGGAGGCCTCGGAGGCGGCGTAGCAGTCCTTGATTTGCCGCACTATGTGGGACTCCCCCACCGCGAAGCTGTTGAGCCCAAGCAGGGTGCGAAGGAGCCGCAGGGCCCCGCTGCGACCCTCGTCCAGGACCTGTGTCCTACGATGGGGATTTAGGCTTTCCGCCGGAAGCACCAGGTAGAACTCGTCTCGCCAGCAGGTTTTTATGTGTACGTGCTCCAGGGCGTCGGCGGGAAGAAAAGGCATAACCGCCATGGTAAGGTAGGTCATGGGCAGCACCACCACCAAAGCCCCGCAAGGGCTATGGAGAGGAATTCGAATAGCAGCAGGGTACCCATGTGCCATATGGCCAGGGGCTTTAGAACCTCCGATGGGAAGATCCCCACCCAGTAGCCCATGTTTTGGCGCAGCACCCGGGTGAAGGTGCCCAAGCAGTTGCCCATGAGCAGCGCCAAGAGGGCCCCCGCGGGGGAGATGAGCCCCGCCGACAGGGCCCCGTCGGCGGATGCCAGCGACGCGGAGCTGTGCACCAGGGCGGAGGTTATGACCGTGAGGGCCGAAGGGGATACGGCGCCGTTTAGGAGCCTGAGGGCCGCGGACTCCAGCCGGGGCATGAGGAAGAACGTAAGCCCGAAGAAGCCCCAGGCCATGGGCAGCGACCGCAGGGTGGCCATGATAAGCCCCCAGTGGCTGGCGGATGGAATGGCGCGGGATCCCATGGCGGACTGTTGGGGGGATGTGCTTTCAACGGGGCCTCCGGAGCCGCGCTTTACGAGGAGCCCAAGGCACAGGAGAAAGCGTAATGCGCTCCTTGCGATGAGCACCGTGGAGTATATGAGCCCCAGGGACCCTGCGATGCCTATCGCCACCGGGGCGGTGGCGATCCATCGCTTGATGTACGCCGGAAATGCAAGGCACAAGGTGCCGAAGACCGCGTCCTCCCTGGTTATCTGCCCCTCGCCGTGGGCGGAGGCGAGCATGGCGGCCCCCACCCTTGGGCTTGCCACGGAGACCGCCATGGCGGAGAGGGCGTGGCGGTTTATTCGGCAGTTTGACAAAAGCCGTTCGATCGGGCGGAACAGGGCGTCGGTGACCTTTAGCCTCACCATGGCTTCCCCCGCCACGGCTCCTGCCAGGATGCTGACGGTGAGCTTAGCTTCCGCCCAGAGGAGGCCCCTTATCTCCAAAGGAGCATCACCGCCAGGTAGTCGTCGGTGGGTTCCATGGCAGCTTCCCCTTCCACCACCGACTCCCCCTCAAGCCCCACCCTGTGGACCCGAGCAAGCTTTTCCCAAGGGCCCGAGGCGGAAACCACCAGGGGCAGTTTGTCCCCCAGGGCGGAGGGCTTGTAAAGGGCGGCGCACTGGCAAGACTTAAGGGCCTGGATGACCCTTTCGGGCCCCGCGGATCCTGGGACCACCGAGAACACTTGTTCCCTCATGCCGATGAAGCGCCCCAAGAGGGCGGCGGCGGCGGAGTGGGCCGATATGCCCGGGATTAGACGTAGCTCCACGTTTGTCATGGACGAGAGCTCCTGGTAAAGGGTGTGCACCGTGGCGTAAAGGGTGGAGTCCCCAATGACCGGCATGGCGGCCGTTTCCGCGTGCTGCCATAGGTGCTTTGAGGAGCCAAGGGACTCCCGCACCGCCCTTCGAAGCTCGCCGTCGCAGCCGGTCATGGGGAAGAGGATGGGTATTGTGTTAAGGCCTTCCACCAGGTCCCTTGCCATCTGCCCCGCCACGCTGGAGCGTCCCTGGGCGGAGACGGGCTCGAACACCGCTTGGGATCTTTTAAGGATCTCGAGGGCCTTTAGGGGCACCAGCCCCCGGTCCCCCGGTCCAAGTCCTACGCCGTAAAGTATCAACTGAATCCCCCCGTCCTGGTTTGCGAAGCGCCGCCGGAGCTTGAGGGTAGATGGGGCACCTTGGCCTCCTTGCGGGTGGACAGGGAGAGGTGCCCGGGATCCCCCCCTCGAGGGCTCCGCGGGATCTATCTTAAGAGGTTCTTCGGGTATCCTGGCTCGCCTTCATCCTACCTCCGCCCCTTCCCAGGTGTGTGGTTCCCAGTGGTACGGCGGTTTCGTCGGGCTCACAGTGGCGGGGCCGCGCCGGATCTTCACCGGACTTCCCCGAAATGTTATAGGGATATATTTTGTTGGATGTTCTAAGACAATATGGATGATAATTCTTGTTAACCTGGATTACAAGATCTGGTATTGCATTGGTTTGTAGAGTGGCGGATGTTTTGTTGGATTGAGAACCAATTTATTAGCAATAAACTGGCTTGGCTCCTCGTCTGCGTCTCGGGGCTTTTGGTGGTATTATTTATAATTGATGGCGTATTAGTTGGGGTTGTGTTTGCGCAGCCCTTAATTTGAGCGTGGGATGGGGGAGGCTGCTTGTTGGGATGAGGGCAGGGTTATGTTTTTTTAAGCCTTGGCTTAGGTCATTGCGTTCCCTGTTCGGCGCTGTGAGTTTGGACAGCTTTGTGGCTTTGCTGTTCTTTTTTGCCGTGGACTATTTCGCCGCTCTTGCCTCTTTGGTTTTTTCTGCATGGTTTTGGGGTGCTGTGTTGCCGAGGGTGTTCCCTACCATTTTGCCATTTGGGTTGCATTGGCGTGTTTGCTTTGGCATGTCCTTTGTTTATATATTTTTCTTGGCGGCTAGCGGTATAAATGTCGAGCTTTTAGGTTATCAGCCGTTTGAAGTTTTGCGAGATTATATGCAACTAGCTAAGGCATTTATCTTTGCTGCAGAAGAGGATTTCGGCATTATTCCTGTTGAGGCGCAGGCCTGTGGTACGCCGGTCATTGCCTATGGCAGGGGAGGTGTGACAGAAACGGTATTGGATGTAGATAGCAACGAACGCCCTACGGGGGTTTTGTTTGCTACTCAGACCACAGATGCTATTGTGCGAGCAGTCAGGCGCTTTGAACGGCTTAGTGGTTGTATTGTTCCTATATACTGTCGCAACAATGCGGAACGCTTTGCTACCCATGTTTTTAGGCAGAATTTTTATACGTATGTTGATAGCTTGTTGAAGCGGCATTTTAGCTGAAATGGGTTGCTTTAGAGGCGGATAGCACATAAATTGAATCTGATCGCTTTTGTTTATAATTTTTCGGTATGTTTATATTAGTTCCTTGCCTTGCTCTCTTGAGCTTTGCTTTATGGATCTTATATAACTTGGATTGGATTTTATGTGGCAGTAAATAAGCTTGATTTATCGGGATTAATAGAGCTTAAACCTTATTTTGGTGCTTGTTAACTTTTAATATCAGATATGCAAGGATACTTTGTTTTTGTTTGTCCAAGTGTTTTTCTATTTTTAAACTCTTTTCCAGCAAAAACTCATCTTCCATGGGCGGGCACAGCAGCACCAGCGGTATGCCAAGCTCCCCGCAGGCCTTTAGCTTATCCGGCACACCAGAGGCGTCACCGCTTGCCTTAGCCGCCGCGGCCTTGGCGTTGATCCCCCGGAGTATCCCAACCTCCCAATCGTATCCCATGGGCCCCCAGGAGCATATTATCTCCTTCGGCCCAAGACCCGAGGCGGCGGCCTCTCTAAGGCTCTCCTCCGTTGGAAGCACTCGGGCCAAGACCAACCGGCCCGCTTCCTTCAAAACCGGAACCACGACCCTTAAACCCCTCACCCCGAAGGACAGGAACACCGTGTCACACAGGTTGGTGAGCTCCAAAAGCTTCTTGCCCATCTCCTCGTAGCTTGTAACCGGCACGGCCCCTTCCGGCACCTTAACCGGACGGCTTATCCTCACCAGCGGTATGCCAAGCCTTTCCGCCGCTACGCGGAAGTTCCGCCGGGCCTCCTCCGCGAAGGGGTGCGCGCAATCCACCGCAACCTTAAGCCCCCGCATTCCCTTCATCACACGCTCCCAGTCCTCGGCGCTGCGGCGCCCCACCAGCGGGTACGCACCTTGTGGCACCACGTGAAGCCCCGTCTCAAAGGCCACCGACACCGCCACCTTAAAGCCAGAGGAGATCAGCTTCTCCGCCGTTTCCTTTCCCTCGCCGGTGCCGCCTAAGATGAGCGCCTCAATCCCATCAAGCCCCTCAAGGCGCAACTTGCCGTCGCCGACCATCGGCCTTGAAAGAACCGCCCCGCCGGATTCCATGGGGCGTGTTTTGCCCTTTGACGGCCCAGGTTCATGGAAGACGCCGCCCCTTGGATCTTGTGTCTCGCTGCCGTATCCCCGCATGTCCCGCCATACCCCGTCGGACCCCTTCGCGCAGCACTTGCCGGGGAAGACGATCAAGGACCTCATGTCCACCTCTTCGGGGGACAGGTCCTCCGCTAGGACCTCCTCAGCCGACTCCCCGGGCCTTGATATGTCCCGGCACACCAGGGCGGTGCGGCCATGGAAGACCCGGCGGACCTCCGCGAGCTTCGCCTCCTTGTCCCGGGACACGGGGTTGTACAGCGCCACCGAAAGCCCCGACCGGGAGGCGCTCTCCATGGCTTGCACCACCGCCCCCCACTCCTGCAGGTAGTCCGATAGGGACACCATGCAGAGCCCGTTGGTGTAGTAGGGGCCTATTAAACTAGCGGCCCCCTGGGCGGCGGACACGCCGGGGAATATCCTGAAGGGCGCGGACTCCTGCCCCTTCGAAGCGGAGGCCCAGTGCCGGGAGGCTAAGGCCCCAAGGCCGAAGAGCACCGGATCGCCTCCGCACACCAGCGCCACCCGGTAACCTCCAAGGGCCAGCTCCACCGCCCGGATCACCCGGGCCTCCTCCTCACCCATGCGGTAGGACTCCACCAGCTTCGCTTCCCTTAAGCTCTTGGGCAGCAGGTCCACGTATAGGGAGTAGCCCACGATGACGTCGCACTCCTCAAGCTCCCTTGCGGCCCCAAGGGTCATGTGGTCCCGGTGTCCTGGGCCTATGCCCACCACCGAAAGGCCGCCCCGGAAGCGGACGTAAGACAAGGACAGCGCCACGGTCACTTGGTTATTAACGATCCTCTTCCCCAGAGGACGTCCCATGAGGGCCCCGCAGGGCTCCGCCACGCCGGGTAGATCCAGGTGACGCTTCGCCGCCGATTCCGCGAGGTTTAGATCCTTTGAAATCCGCCGGATTTCCTGGGGGCTGAAGAACCTGACATGGCAGCCGAGGTCCCTTGCCGCCTGGGAGAGCCCCTGGGAGCCCTCCTTCCCCTCCCAGGTGCCGATCTCAAGCAGCGCATCCCGAAGGAAGGGCCCCTCCGGATGGGAGGCCAGGGCCCCAAGGATTCCGTCCCGTATACGGTCTTCTTCCGCATCCCGTCTGAACCCCACGCCGGCGCAAAGGCAGCGGGGTACGAGAAAAACCCCGCCGGGGCACTGGCTTCGAAGGTCTCGTATGGTGTAGAGAACTTGGGCGGAGCTGGGGTCCGCCGTAATTTCCGCCCCCTTCGGAAGGGGCGGAGGGGGCAGAAGCGGGTCCAGCCACCATCGAAGGGAGCCGCTGGACAGAAGGCGGTTTATGGCGGAAGGCAGGTTATCCTTGTTCAGCAGAAAAAGCCCGTGCCGCCGGGCCCACCGGTCCGGGGCCATGAGGCGCCGCCGGTCCGTGGCGGTGGTGGGTATCCAGTCCGCTCCCGTGGCTTGGCTCACCCTAAGGGCCAGGTCCGTGCCGCCCCCAAGGTGCCCCCCCGCAACCACTAAAACCGACGACAGGTCCTCGGTGACGCAGAGCACCGCCGGGTCCTGGGCCTTGTCCCTTAGAAGACCCGACACGGCCCGCACCGCTATGGGAAGAGCTCCAAGGAACACAAGCCCATCAGCCCTGTCCCAAAGGGCCCTTGTGGCCTCCATGACCCCCTTTTCGGGGTCGAACAGCTCAAAACCCGTAAGACGGGCTAGCTCCTGCCCCTTAGGCGCCAGGGACCCAGGGGCGATGACGAAGACCTTCAATTGCCGCCCCCCTCGGGGCATCCCGCCTTGCGGCATCCGTGGGAGAAGCCGGGGTCGTACAGGAGGCTGTTTCGGGACTCCTCAAGGCAGCGGCCCACTATTATCAGGGCCTGGCGGCTTACGTGCTCCGCCTTCATCCGCTGTCCAAGCTCCCCGAGGGTGGTCCTGCCAGTTCGCTGGTCCGGCCACGTGGCCCGGTAGACCCAAGCGGCGGGGGTGTCGGGGGAAAGCCCCCCCTCCATGCAGAGCTTAGCCGCCTGGTCCCCCATGTCGGAGGAGAGGAAGAGCGCCAATGTGGCGCCGGTGGAGGCGTAGACCCGCAGGTCCTCCTTGGGGGGCACCGGGGTCCTGCCGGGAAGACGGGTGCACACCAGCGTCTGGGTCACGCCGGGAACCGTGTACTCTATGCCCAGCGCCGCGGCGGCCCCCTGGAGGCTCGATACGCCAGGCACTATCCGGCACTGGATCCCCAGGGCCTCAAGCTCCCGGATCTGCTCCCCTATGGCCCCGTAGAGGCTGGGGTCCCCGGTGTGAAGGCGCACCACCTTAAGGCCCTTCACGGCCCGGTCCGCCATCACCCTAACCTGCTCATCAAGGGTCATCTTGGAGGAGTCCAGCACCTCTCCGCCTTCCTTGCAGTGCCGTAAGATCTCGGGGTTGATGAGGCTTCCGGCGTAAACCACCAGGTCCGCCTCCGAAAGAAGCCTCAGCCCCTTCACGGTTATGAGCTCCGGGCCCCCCGGCCCCGCCCCCACTATCCAAACAAGACCCCTCAAATCATATCCCCCCATACTATGTCCACCGGGTTGCTCCCCTGAACCATCCATTCTCCCCCAAGACGTCGTCCCTCCCCGGGGAAGGCCCGGATGAAGCCCGCTTTAAGGCCCAGGGCCCCCATCTCCTCCAGGGCGGACTGGAAGGACGAGGCGAGAAGACACAGCGCCGCCATCCTCCCTCCCGGCCCGAGAAGCCCCGCGGCCCACCTTATGACCTCCCGGAGGTTCCCACCGTGGCCGCCTATGACGACCCGGTCGAAGGGGCCTTCCAGGATCGATCCTCCCTCCAAAAGCGGGGCCTCCCCATGGACGAACCGCACGGCCCCCAAGGGGCACAGCCTCTCGGAGTTCCGCATGGAAAGCCCAAGGGCCCGGGGGTCCCGCTCGATGGAGACCACGCTTCCGGGGCCTACGAGGCGCCCTATGTGGCATGTCAAAGCCCCGGTGCCGCTTCCCACCTCGAGCACCTTCGACCCGAAGAGGGGCTCCAGGATGGATGACAAAAGGCACCGCACCGGGAACTTTGTCATAGGTATCCCGTCTTCCCGGTGAAGCTCATGGTCCTTGAGGGGCAAGAGCGTAAGCCCTGGGTCCTTCTCGCCGAAGAAGCCCTCCTTCGGCGCATGGAACCAGCCTATGCACAGCTTGCCGGTGTACGGCGACGCCGCAAGCTCTCTAAGGGTGCCTTCAACCAGCTGTTCCTTGGAGGTGCCAAGGTCCCAGCCCAGCCAGCCTTGAACGTGGTCCTTAAGGGTCCCTAAGAGCCCTTCCAGCTGGTCTCTTACGCCGCTTCCCTCGCCGAAGAGCACCGCGCACCGGTCCTTGCCCCAGAGGGACCTTCTAAGCTCATCCATGGCGGTTGAGGGGTTCCGGCCGTGGAGGGACATCACCGGAACGTTGGCCCAGCTCTCGCAAAGGCGGGACGCCATCATCTGAAGGCTTGAGATCCCCGGGAAAAGGCGGACCCGGCCGGGGAAGCAGGCGCATATGCGCTGCGCCAGGCTGAAGAAGCCGCTGTCCCCGCTCACCAGCACGCCAAGGGGCTTGGGGGCCCCCTCCAGGGCCTCCACAAGGCGGTCCCCCAAGGGCAGCGGAAGCCTCACCTGCCATTCCGACGGGGCAAGCGCCTCCATAAAGCGGCTTTCCCCCATCAGGGCCCCGCAGGAGCCTATGAGGTTCAAGATCCCTTCCGGAAGTTCCAAGAAGCTTCCGGCCCCCATGCCGAACACGTTTATCTCCCGAAGCTCCATCAAGCCTTAAGCCCCCTTGCGGATCTTATCATTTCCTCCACCGGCCCGGACCGGGCCAGCTCCCTTTGGGGCAGGGCGAAGGTAAGTACCGCCGCCTGGGCCCCGGAGGCGGCCTCTATCCTCATCCTGGCCCTTTGGCACAGCTCTTCAAGGGCCATTTTGCCCGGCGCCGTCTCCATCATCATAACCGCCGCCTGGTCTGCGGTGTTGCATTCCATTATGCGGCGGATCCACCCGGCGTCCAGGCCGTGAAGGGCCCCGTAGGCGCAGAGGGCCTCAAGGCGGCCGTCGCTCCTGGAGCTGTGGGTGTCCATGGAGCCGGAGGCTATCTTCGCCATCTTGCCCACCTGGGCCGCGAAGACTATACACCTGAACCCAAGCTCCGAGCAGGCCTTGAGGGCCTCGCCCACGTAGTTGCTCACGTTCACTATGAGCCCCTCGGGGAATCCAAGGGCCTTGGCGAAGTCCCTGCCGTAGTTCCCCGGCGCAAGGCACACCGTAAGATGCCCCTCCGCCCGCAGCACCGAGAGCTCCGATCGGATGGTCTTAACTATGGCGTCCTCGCTCATGGGGCGCACCACCCCGGTGGTGCCCAGTATGGATATGCCACCCGCTATGCCCAGCTTGGGGTTGAAGGTCCTATGGGCCAGCTCCTCCCCCTTGGGCACCCATATCTCCACCTGGGCTCCAAGGCCCTTGGGAAGAAGGGCCTTTAAGTTCTCCCGGATCATCGCCGAGGGCCCGGGGTTTATGGCCTTGCACCCCTTAGGCACCGGAAGGCCGGGCCTTGTAACGGTGCCTACCCCGAAGCCCCCGTCCAACTCCACGGAGCTACAGCGGCAAAGGCGCACCTTGGCGGCCACCGCCGTTAGATGGGTGACGTCCGGGTCGTCGCCCGCGTCCTTGAAGACCCAGCCCTGGGCTCCGCCGGCGATGCGCTCAATGCCTCCAAGGGGTATGGGAAGCAGGGCGCCGGAGGGGAGCTGCACCTTAACCCAGGAGCAGGGCTTTCCAAGGAGCCAAAGGGCCGCCCCCATGGCGGCGGCGGTGGCGGCGGTGCCGGTGGTGAAGCCCCAGCGGAGGGACATCAGCGGGCCTTCCTCCCTATGCCCTCCAGGACCTTTATGGCCCCATTAAGCCGCAGCAGGGAGGGGCGGGATATCATCTTCTCGTCCACCTGGAACACGTTCCCCTGTTTGACCGCCCTCATGGGGGAGAACCGGGGGTCCGAGAGGAACTCCGCCGCCCCTCCGTGGTTCATGGGGCCTTGTTGAACCAGTATTACGTCCACCTTTTTGTCCAGCATGAGGAGCCTCTCTGGGCCGAAGCGGGCCACCGCGCTTCCTTCGGATGTGGGCGTTGGGTCCTCCGCCGCTGGGGAGAGCCCCGTGGCCTCCATCAGACGATAGGCCCAGCTGCCGGGGGAGCAGGTGGTGATGTCCTTGGAGTTTACCACCAGGAAAGCCCCCTTGCGGGAACGGTGGTTCCTGCGCCGGGACTGCTCAAGGGTGTTTAGGGCCTCCCGCAGCTTCGAGCGGGCCTTTGCCTCCCTGCCCGTTATGACGCCAAGGCGGATTATGTAGCTCTCAAGGCCGTCAGGGGACGGCGGGTCCAGCCCCGCCACCGCCACGAAGGGGCTGATCCTGTCAAGCAGGTTGGGCTGCATGGATAGCTGGAGGGACCTTACGAGCACCAGGTCCGGCTTGAGGCGCAGTATGGCCTCCGGATCGGGCCTTAGGGGAAGCTTTGGAACGCCCTTGAAGAGCTCCCCGTCGTCCCCCTGGGCTATGCCTACCATGCGGTCCTTGAGGCCTAATGCCAGCAAGTTCTCGCTGTGGGCGGGGTACAGGGACACTATCCGCTTTGGAGCTTCCTTAAGGGCTACCGTCCTTCCCGCGTCGTCGGTGATCGAAAGGGGTTTCCCGTAGGAGACAGCCCCCAACGGCAGCCACAGGAACGATAAAAAGGTCAACAGGATGGCGCCGGTTAAGGCCCGTTCTGGAAGGCGTCTTGGGCGGCGCCCGGCATGGTTGGCGGTCAAGGGTTTAACACTTCCTTCCAAGGGGTTGGCTTGGGTCAAGGGCCCGTGGCAGGGGCTCCCCCCTACCCCGGGCCGCATTTTATAATTTTTCTAGAAGCCCGCCTCCCTGGCGGCTTCCTTGAGGTGCTCCACAAGCAGGGCCCGGATCTCCGGGTTCTCCCCAAGCCCCTTGAGGTGCGCCTCAGCCTTTATGCCCTCCTTGGCCAGGGAGTTCACCCAGGAGTCCTCCTCGTCTCCCGCCATGTCGTTGTGGGCGTGGTCCCCCGCCACCAGCATGAGCGGCGCCAACACCGCCCTCTTGACGCGGTTGTGCTTGAGGAGGGCCGTTACGTCCTCAAGGGAGGGAGTCCCCTCCACGGTGCCCACCGCGAAGTCGTGCCGCTTGCGCTGGAGCACCGTCTGAAGCCGGGCGTAAGCCCCTTCCGCCGGGTGCGGGGACCCGTGCCCCATCAGCACCACGCCCCTGCCTTCCACCCGGGGGAAGGCCCTCTCCAGGATCCCGGCCACCCGCTGGTAGTCCTCCGGGGACCACAGCAGGGGCTTGCTCAGGGAGATGCCCTCAAAGCCGCTCTTGGTGCCGTGCTCCTTGAGGTACCGGAAGGCCCCCACCGTGGCGGAGAGGTCCTCGTACTCCTCACCTGGTATCACGTGGGTAGACAGCACCGCCACGTTGGTGTAGCCGTCGTTGTGGAGCTTGGCCAAGGCGCTTATGGGGTCCAGGAACACCTTGCCCTCCTTGGCCAGCTTCCGCATGATGATGCGGCTGGTGAAGGAGAGCCGCACCTCCGTGTCGGGGAACGCGTCCTTGACGGACTTCACCACCGCGTCTATGGCCCGCTGCCCCTCCGGCATGGAGCTGCCGAAGGCCACCACCAGCACCGCGTTCTTCTTCTCCACCGTGTGTCCCTCCGAAGCGAAGGCCCCGTGATGGCCCTGGAAAACCCCCAAAACGCACAGGGTCAGCGCCAAGATCAAAGCCTGAACCGTCCTCACGTACTTCACGTAAACCACCTCGACCTCCCGAATTTTTTGCCTTTCGCGGCCCTTTTGTTCCTTTGGCGGGTCTCGCGTTTTTCGGGCGCCGATGATCGATCAATCGATAAGGGCCGGGGTTGCGCCGTTGCCATTGGTCAACGGCGTTTCATCTAAGGCCGTCCCCGGTCATCGGATCTGGTCTTCCTCCCCAAGGCACAGCCTCATCACGGCGTTGAGCGCCGCGGCGCACAGGTTTGACCCTCCCCTGGGCCCCCTTAAAGCCACGCAGGGAACCCCGCTCTTTAGGATGAGCTCCTTGCTCTCCGCGGCTCCCACGAATCCCACGGGAAACGCCGCCACGAACAGGGGTTCGAAGCCCTGTTCCATAAGTTCCAGGAGCCTGAAAAGGCCCGTGGGGGCGTTGCCGAAGGCGAAGACCCGGATCCCCATTTGAACTGCCATGTCCACCGACGCCATGGCGCGGGTTATGCCGCAGGCGGCGCTTGTGGCGGCGGTGCAGTGCTGGTGGATGAGGCACACCGGCTCCAGGTTCAGATGCGAAAGGTATTTCCTTGAAAGGCCCGAACGCACCATGTCCACGTCGCAGAACACCTTGGCGTCCTTAAGCGCCCTCTTGGCCCCTTCAAGCCAACCGGGGCTTGCGGACAGCAGGTTTCCCAGGGAGAAGTCCGCTCCCGCGTGTACCACCCTCTCCGCCACGGGCATCATGGATTGGGGTATGGAGTAGGAACTTAAGACCTGGCGGATCAGGGAGATGCTGCGTCTTTCGATGGAGGCGGGGTTTCTGTCGTAGTTAAGGGGCACCATCTGTTCCCTCCCTTCTTTGGGGTTTCCCGTTCAAGGCCGGAGCCCTGGGATGAAGACAGGGAAGGCGTTCCCACCGGAGGCGCCCGCCCGCGCAGGCAACCTTCCCCTTGCCCCCCGGCCGGTCTCCTGGCTCGCCTTCATCCTACCTCCGCCCCTTCCCAGGGCCTTAAGGTTAAGGTATCCCCAGTGGCAATGGCGGTTTCGTCGGGCTCACAGTGGCGGGGCCGCGCCGGACTCTCACCGGACTTCCCGTTCACCGGAGGGTTCAAACAAGATTGTATAACCGTTATCCCAGCGCCACGTCAAGGATCATCATGCAGATGAAGCCCAACACCAATCCCATGGTGGCAAGGTCCCCGTTGTCCTCCGACTGGGACTCCGGTATGACCTCCTCCACCACCACGTATATCATGGCCCCCGCGGCGAAGGAGAGGGCGTAGGGAAGCCCCATCCGCATGGACTCCACCGATAGGGCCCCTATGGCGGCGAAGATGGGCTCCACCACCGCGGAGAGCTGACCGAAGAAGAACGCTGGCCCCCTGGAGAACCCGGCGCTTCTTAGGGGCATTGAAACCGCCAGGCCCTCCGGCAGGTTCTGAAGCCCTATGCCCAGGGTGAGCGCCAGGGCCCCCGAAAGGGTGGCGGAGGAAAGGCCCGCGGCGCCGAAGGCCACCCCGAAGGCCAGCCCCTCCGGTATGTTGTGAAGGGTTATGGCCAGAACCAGCAGGGTGGTCTTCCTCAAGTTGGACCTGATGCCCTCCGGCTGTCCCCCCTTGAGGGCCGGGTGGATGTGGGGCAGCAGGAAGTCCAGAAGCCGAAGGAATAGGGCCCCTCCAAGGAACCCCGCCGCGGGGGGAAGCCACGGTGTGAGCCCGAGCTCCTGGGACATCTCTATGGCGGGGGAGAGCAGGGACCAGAAGCTGGCGGCTATCATTACCCCGCCGGAGAAGCCCAGCATCGCGTCCAGCATCTTCCTTGACGGGTTGGCGCCGATGAAGGCCATGGCGGCGCCCACGGCGGTGAGGCCCCAGGTGAGGGCCCCCCCTAACAGGGCCTGCAGGTAAGGCGGAAGGGCCTTGAACCATTCAACCCAGGGCATCTCAAGGAGACCCAACCCTTCCATGGAGGTCACCTCCCCTTCAGGGCCTCCGCGAAGGCCCTGGCGGTCTTCTGCATCATCTTAAACCAGTCCCCCTCCAAAGGGTCCAGCTCCACGGGCTTTACCTTGAGCATGGAGGCGGTGGCCTTTGAAGCGGGGCCAGAGGCGGAGGGCTGGACGAACATGACCCTTATGCCCCGCCGGCGCACCTCCTCCCGCAGCTTGGCCAGCTCCTTTGGTCTTGCCTCCATCCCCCGGGACTCCACCGCAAGGGGAATAATGCCCCTCTCGGCGCAGAAGTAGTTCCACGCCGGGTGGTAGGCCAGCACCGCCCGCCCCTTGAATGGGGAGAGGAGGGTTGAGATCTCCCGGTCAAGCCGGTCCATGTCCTTAAGCAAAGACGCCAGGTTGGCGTCGTAGACCGCCCCGTTGGCCGGGTCTAAGGCCTTCAACGTCTCCGCCATGGAGACCGCCATGGACCTTCCGTTGGAGAGCGAGTTCCAGGCGTGGGGGTCGAAGGACTCGCCATGCCCCGCGTCTTCCCCATGGTGGTGCCCTTTGAGCTTTGAGAACTTAAGGGGCGCCACCCGTACCTTGCTGGACTCGAGCTTCGGAAGGAGCGACTCCTCCAACGGGAGCCCCAGGTAAAACATCACGTCCACCTGGGATATGGCCCTGGCGTGGCTTGGGCGCATCTCGAAGGAATGGGGGTCCGCCCCCTTGGGTATCAAGGTCACCACCTTTACCCGGTCACCCCCCACCCGGCGGGCCAGGTAGGACAGGGGCTCCACAGGACAGAGCACCGTGAGCCTCTTGTCGTGGCCCCACGCGGGCATGGGGCCCAAGCGGGCGCCCCATGAAGGGCCTAAAAGGGACAAGGCCGGCAGGGCCAAGGCGGCTAGTAAGAGGTGGAAACGGATCCACTTGGTTTTGCTCATCGCCTTATCACCTTCCTTTGAGAAAAACGATTTTTGATTTCGTGGGGTTCATTATAACCCATTGTGCGGCCCGCTAAAAAGGTTAAAATGAACTTGGCACTACATGCCAAAATTTTTATTTTTATCCGATCCAGTTTCACCGGTGGAGTTTGATACAATTCATGGGGAAGGGGTGGCGAAGAGTTATTGTCGTTTGATGGCCGCCCGTCCTTGGCGGCAAAAACAAAAACGCCGTTTGCGGCTTGCGGGAAGGCACGGTGATTGTCCTTGGGGCTGCGGGTCGGAGCGGGATCTAGGGTAGCTGGGTTGTTTAAAACGCTTAAAATCTCAAGGCCCCTGTCACTGGCGGCGGGGTTTGGGGCCCTGTGCCTTTTGGCGGTCTTGGGGTTCAAGCTCATGGGCCCCAGGGAGGCGGTGGTGGCCCTTTGGTTCGAGTCTAAGGGGTCAGGGGCGGCGCTGTCCCGGGAGGTGCAGCAGTGCGCCCTATTCGCGGTGGACTACTTCAACGCCGAGGCGCGGCACAGGGGGCTTCGCATAAGACCCCTGGTGGTTACCGGCATGACGGACCAGGAGGCGTTGAAGGCCATCAAGGACTCCGGGGCCTGGGTGGTGATAGTGGGGGCCACGTCGGGGTTCGTGTCCCGGGTTCATCCGCTCCTTGAGAAGGAGGGGATACCCTCCATAGCCACCAACGCCAACGCCCCCGCCCTTGCGGTGAAGGGGGATCTTCTATACCGCTACTCCGGCCCATCGGGGGCGGTGGAGCTGGGGCAGACGGCCCGTTTGCAGTATCCGGCCTTCAAGCGGTACCTGGCAGTGCTGGACTCGTCCAACCTGGTTTACACAAGGGGCCAGCTGGATGGCTTCGCGTCGGGCCTTGGTACGGCCCCGAAGAAGACCCTGATCGGGGTGCCCTCGGACCTTTACAGCTCCTTCCGGCTTGAGGTTGTAACCGGCGGGTACGACGGTTTTTACCTTGCCATGCCGGCGTACTACGCGGGCATATTCATGGAGATGGTGGGCAGCCTCAAGGGAGATGTGCCCTGCGCCGTGGCGGGCTGGGGCGTGTCCTCCGTCAGCGCCCGGCTGGCGGGGCCCGAGTCCCTGGGGCTGTCGGTGGTGTTCTCCCCCGTGGAGCTGGACATGGAACATCCGTTCATGAAGTACCTTAAGGATAGGATAGCGGGCATCCCCTCCCTTCCGGCGGTGGACTCCGGGTACGGGGCGGTGTCCATGGCGGCAGAGGCGGTGTTAGGCCCCAAGGGCCCAAAGGGGGCCGCGGAGGCCCTTAGGTCCATGAAGACCGTTAAGACCCTCCGGGGAGACTTCCCCGTGGATCCGGCGGGAGACGTGGTGCTGCCCCTCTATCAGGTGAGGTACGACGGGGCCGTCTGGAGGAACCTTGGGGAGGTGGGTGGCCGTTGACGTCATTTAAGTGGCTTTTCGTCCGTTGGTTCTGGTTCTTCGCCTCCCTTGGGGCCTTCATGCTGTTCCTCCAGGGGGCTTATCTTTTCCGGTCCGCCCTGCGGGACCAGCAGAGGAACGCCTGGAACGCCACGGAGAGCATGGCGTCAAACCTGGTTCGGCACCTTGACTCGGAGCTGGTGAAGGCCTCCTACATAGCTGCGGCGCCCTACAAGGCGGAGACCTACTTTCCGGAGGTGGAGCTACTCGTGCGGATCCTCGAGGATCAGGCGGAGGAGCCCTTTAGGGGATATATCCCTCACGGGGTGCGCCTTCGGGAGCTGGACCGGCTGAGGGGCGTCTGGGAGGTGTCCAGCCTTTACAACCCCGACGGGTACCCTCAGTTCGTCACCGTGCGGGAGCTGGAGGGGTCCGAGTACCTGGTGGGCATCAGGATGGACGAGAATGCCCTGGGCTTCAAGGGGTCGTCGTTGGTCCTGCCGGTGCTGGCGGGGGAGGACGGCCGGGTCATATGGGCGGAGGATGGTCCCTTCGGAAGGTACTTCTCCATCCGGGGCTGGATTGACAGGAGGATGCTTAACTGCGAATCCTGGTCTAGGGGCAGGATAGACGACGGCAGGGCCTACTGGGCCAAGTGCTTCCGGGTTCAGGGGATGCGGCTTTTGGTGGTGGTGCCCGAAGGGGAGATACTGGTGAAGGTCCTGTCCGGTTCCGCGGTGCCCATCGCCATGTCCTTCATGATGCTTGGCATACTGTTCCTCTTCTACAGGCTTTGGAAGAACCAGGTGATGCCGGACGTGAAGGACATGACGGACTTCTTTGAGAAGATGGAGCGGGACCTCTCGACCATACGGTGTCCCGAGGACCTGTCCCAGGTCATAGACGCCCTGTCCCAGGACGTGGAAAGGCGCAAGTCCCGCTGCAACCTTGAGGAGCTTCACTCGGTGCTTTCGGGCCTTGGGGCCGCCATGAGGGTATTGTGGTCCCAGCAGGAGGAGATAAACGCCTTTGGCGAAGAGGTGGCCGCCATGAACGCCTCCCTGGCGGAGTCCAACGACATACTTCGCAAGCGGGAGCAGATATGGGGGCAGACCCTGCAGGTGGCGAAGCTTGTCCGTTCGGGCTACCAGGCCCCCGACGAGGTGGGTCGCATAGCGGAGACCATAAGGGAGATGCTTTCGGCCTTCGGGGTGGTGGTGGACCGCCTGGAGGGGGACACCCTGATACCGGTGGCTTACAGCGGATACGAAGAAGGGCTTCCCCCGGAGCCGGTGAACGTCCACTCGTCCCTCATAGGCCGGGCGGTGAAGGAAGGCCTAATATGGGCGGAGGACGTGAGGAGTGAAGCCGGGTACCTGACCCTTCACGAGGCGGTGGTGACCGAGGTGGCCATGGGGCTGTCCCACATGGGCCGTCCCGTTGGAGGGCTCACGGTGAGCTTCACCGAGAGGCGCAAGAGGGACGAGGCCATGTTGGAGACCTTGATACCCGTGGCGTCGGTGCTTGCGGGGTTCCTTGACGCCAGCAAGTCCCGGCAGGAGATCCGGGAGTCCTACTATTATCTGGCCCAGAAGCTACAGGAGATAACCGGCATATACCACAACGAGACCGAGGAGCACCTAAGCCGCATAGGCGCCTACGTGACCCGCATAGCCAGGGACCTGGGGCGCAGCCCCCAGGAGGTGGAGGACATGGGGATCTTTGCCAGGCTCCACGACATAGGCAAGCTCAAGGTGCCCCACCATGTGCTCTCCAAGCCGTCGGGGCTTACGTCGGAAGAGTTCGAGATGGTGAAGCGCCATACCGTTTGGGGGGCGGAGATAATAGGCGACGCGGAGTGGCTCGCCATGGCGCGCCGGGTATGCCTCACCCACCACGAGAAGTGGGACGGCAGCGGCTATCCCTTCGGCCTTTCGGGGCAGCAGATCCCCTGGGAGGGTAGGGTGATGGCATTGGCGGACATATACGACGCGTTGAGGTCCAACCGGTCGTACAAGAGGGGCTTCTCCCACGAGGAGGCGGTGAGGGTAATACTTATGGGCGACGGCAGGACCCGGCCGGAGCACTTCGCCCCGGAGGTGCTGGAGTGGTTCCGGCAGAACCACGAGGTGATGGGCAGCATCTTCGACCGCTTCAGGGACCGGGAGGAATGATGTAAAATCAAACCCCATGGCCGGCCCCTTGGCTGCCCCTGGACGGCGGGTTTTACACAGCTGAGACGTCGTGCGTACAAGGGCAGGGGCATCGGGTGTTGGATGATAAACCCCCTTAAGGAGGGATACCTATGGAAGTTCGTCCCAAGAGGCTTAACGAGATGTGGCTCTTTGAGGAGCAGACCCACAACATGAAGCTGGGGCTTCGGATGACCCAGGTCTTGAGGAACATAAAATCCCAGTACCAGGACCTGCTGGTGGTTGAGACCCCCGAGTACGGCAAGGTGATGGTGCTGGACGGGGCCATCCAGGTGACCGAGCGGGATGAGTTCTGCTACCACGAGATGATGAGCCACCTGGCCCTGTGTTCCCACCCCAACCCGGAGAAGGTGCTCATAGTGGGGGGCGGCGACGGGGGGACCTTGCGGGAGGTGCTCCGGCACGACTCCGTCAAGGAGGCCTACCTGGTGGACATAGACGAGGAGGTAATAAGGGCCGCCAAGGACTTCTTCCCCTCCCTGAGCTGCGCCATGGATGATCCCAGGGCCCGGGTGCTCCCAATGGATGCCCTCAAGTTCATCGAGGACAACAAGGAGGCCTTCGACGTGGTGATAGTGGACAGCACCGACCCGGTGGAGTTCGCCGCGGGGCTCTTCGAGGCACCCTTCTACGCCAACGTCCACCGGTCCCTCCGGGAGGACGGGTTCATAGTCTGCCAGACCGAGTCGCCCTTCTCGGACCCCCACGTGGTGACCGGGGCCTACGAGGCCCTGAGGCAGGTCTTCAAGGTCGTTAAGCTGGCGGTGGGCTTCATGCCCACGTATCCAACCGGTTTCTGGACCTACGGCATAGGCACCAAGGGCTTTGACCCCCAGGAGATCCGGCGCCCCGCTCCCGAGGGCACCCGTTACTACTCCCACGAGATCCACAGGGCCGCCTTCGTGCTGCCCCCGTTCCTGAAGGCCATGCTGGGGTAGCGCCGTGACCAGGGGGCTAGTTCTGGCCGCCCCCGGCAGCTCCTCCGGGAAGACCTCCCTGTGCGCCGCCCTGGCGTGGGCCATGGGGAGGAGGGGCGCCAAGGTTCAAACCTTCAAGGTGGGGCCCGACTACATAGACCCCTCTTACCTTTCCGCCGCTTCGGGCCGGGAGTGCTGGAACCTGGACGGGTTCCTTACCCCCGGCCTTTTGCCTTGGATCTACAGGCACGCCTCCTGTGGGGCGGACGTGGCCCTGGTGGAAGGGGTGATGGGGCTCTACGACGGCTTGAACCCCAAGGGGGACTTCTCCACCGCATGGGTGGCCTGGGAGCTGGGGCTGCCGGTGGTGCTGGTGTTGGACTGTCTTAACGCCTCCCCCACCCTGGGGGCCATGGCCTGGGGGCTGGTGAACGCCCCGGGGGCCCCTGAGATCAGGGGCATGATACTGAACCGCATCGCAGGCCCATCCCACGGGGAGATGGTAAGAGCCTGGCTCGAACCCTATCACCTGCCCCCGGTGCTGGGGCAGGTCCAAAGGCACGAAAGATCCCTTCCATCAAGACACCTGGGGCTCTGCCAGGCCTTTGAAGGACCGGCCCTCATGGAGGCGGTCCGCTGGATGGGGGAGTCCCTGGACCCTTCCCTTTTGCAGGCCCTTGAGGGGCTGGCGGAGGAGCCCAAGGCAGGGCCCCTCAAGGAGCCGAGCCTTGGGCCGCTAAAGGCCCTTCGGAACGGAAGGCCCCTTAGGGTGGCCCTTGCCAGGGACCGGGCCTTCTCGTTCGTCTACCAAAGCTCCCTCTTCGCCCTTGAGTCCATGGGGGCTGAGATAGTCCCCTTCAGCCCCGTTGAAGAGGAGATACCCGAGGGCGTCCATGGCCTGATCCTCCCGGGTGGGTATCCGGAGGAGCACATGGACCGGCTCTCGCTGTCGCCGTTCATTGGTTCCCTGCGTCGGGCAAGGGAGGCTGGGATGCCCACCTACGGCGAGTGCGGGGGCATGATGGTGCTTGGGGAGCGCATGAGGGACCCCGCGGGGCGCGGCGCTTCCATGGGGGGGCTTCTTAGGCTTGGCTTCGATTTCAAGCCCCGGCTTCAGCGTTTCGGCTACGTGGAGTGCCGACTTGAGAAGGACTGCCTCGTGGGCGGCGCTGGGACGCTTTTCCGGGCCCACGAGTTCCACTACTCCTTCTGCGAGGGGCCGGAGGAGCCGCTCATGGAGGTCCGGAAGGCCTCGGACGGGCGCTCCTGGCGGTGCGGGTACGGGGATGCGCGGCTTTTCGCCTCTTACGCCCACGTGGACATGCTGGGAGAGCCGCATCTGGCGGAGCGTTTCCTTTCGGCCTGCGCCTTGTGGGCCGAAGGGCGTCAAGCAGCCAGGCCTAAGGGGTCGACCCCAAGGGTTAGGAAGAGGGGCCGGGCGCTCATGGTGCTGGGGGCCTCCAGCGACGCTGGCAAGAGCTTCCTGGCCACGGGGCTTTGCCGGGTGTTCGCAAGGCGGGGCCTTAGGGTGAACCCCTTCAAGGCCCAGAACATGGCGCTCAACGCCTTCTCAACCCCCTGGGGGGAGATGGGGACCGCCCAGGCGGTTCAGGCCGAGGCGGCGGGGGTGGAGCCCTCGCCGCTGCACAACCCGGTGCTGTTAAAGCCCATGGGGGACTCGGTTAGCCAGGTGATAGTGAAGGGTAGGGTGCTTGGCCACTGGTCTGCCGGGGAGTACCACCGTAACCTCTCGGAGGAGCTCTTCCCCCTGGCGGCGGAGGCCTTGTCGGAGCTCTTGTCCAGCTCCGACCTGGTAGTGATGGAGGGGGCCGGGAGCCCCGCGGAGATGAACCTGTACCATAAGGACCTGGTGAACTTGAGGATGGCCCGTTTCGCCGAGGCCTTCGGCATCCTGGCGGCGGACATAGAGCGGGGGGGCGTTTTCGCCGCCCTGTGGGGCACCTTGGACCTTGTGCACCCCATGGACAGGCCCTTTATAGGCGGGCTGGTGGTGAACCGCTTCAGGGGGGATCCGTCGCTTTTTGACCAGGGGGTCCGTTTCCTTGAGAAGAGGACCGGAAGGCCGGTTCTTGGGGTGCTGCCCCTGATTAGGGATCTCTCAATACCCGCCGAGGACAGCCTGAACCGCCGGGACTTCGGCCAAGGGGAGCTTAGGGCGGCGGTCATATCGCTTCCCAGGATGTCCAACTTCACGGACTTCGACGCCCTTGGGGAGGACCGGTGCCGGGTGGTCTTCGCCTCCCATCCGGGGGACATAAGGGGGGCGGACCTGGTGATAATACCCGGCACCAAGACCACCCTGGAGGACCTGCGGTGGCTCAAGGCCATGGGTTTCCCCAAGGCCATAGGGGATGCGTTGGAGGACGGCGCCGTGGTTTGGGGCATATGCGGCGGCTACCAGATGCTGGGGCTCTCGGTGGAGGACCCCCTTGGGGTCGAGGGGGGCGGCTTCGAGGAGGGCCTTAGGCTTCTGCCGGTGAGGACCGTTTTCAGGGACCACAAGGTGGCCCGTCCGGCGTCCGCGGCGGTGAACGGCGGCTTCTGGCTTGAGGGGCTCAAGGGGGCTTGTGTGAAGGGCTACGAGATCCACGCCGGTGAGACCTCGCTCGCGGAAGGAGGGACAGCTCCCCTCACCGTATGGGATGACGGTAGGG
Source organism: Thermanaerothrix sp. (assembly GCA_026417795.1). Lineage (NCBI taxonomy): Bacteria > Bacillati > Chloroflexota > Anaerolineae > Anaerolineales > Anaerolineaceae > Thermanaerothrix > Thermanaerothrix sp. The sequence continues at coordinate 11,896 of JAOACP010000002.1, read as the reverse complement.
GCCGTCCCGACGGGGCCTTTGGGCTTGATGGCCGGGTCTTCGGCAGCTACCTGCACGGCCTTGCGGACGACCCGGTGTTCCGGCGGGCCCTTTTGAACTTCATAAGGCGCGCCCGCGGGCTCCCGGAGCTCCGCGGGGAGGGGCTTACCGGCAGGGCCATGAGGGAGAGGCGCTACGACGCCTTGGCGGACTTCCTGGAGGAACGGTTGAGGATGGATGTGATAGAGGGGGCGGTGTTCCCTGATGGTTAAGAAGAAGATCCCCCTGCAGGAGAGCGTGGGTGACATAAACAGCTTGGGAGCCGCGCTTCGATCCGCGGGGCTTGAGCTTGGCCCGCAGTCTCCAGGGGAGGGAAGTCAGAGAAAGGGAAAGCCCTCTTCGGAGGCTTCCGCGGGCAAGGAAAAGAAGGACAGGGTGGGGCTATCCGCGTCCCTGTCGATACGGAGGAAGGGCCTTGGGGGGCACCAGTGCACGGCGGTTCTGGTCAAGGGCCTTTCGGCGGAGGAGCTGAAGGGGCTTTGCAAGTCCCTCAAGACCGCCCTTGGGTGCGGCGCCAGGGTGGAGGAGGGGGAGGTTTTGGTTCAAGGGGATCAGCGGGAGCGCCTTAAAGCCGTGCTCTCCCGCATGGGGTTCAGGGTATCGGAGGGATGAGCGGTGGAGGGCTTGAGGTTCGTGGAGTTCTTCAAGGTTCACGGCAACGGCAACGACTTCGTCTTCGTGGACGACCTTGGGGGGCGTTTGAGCTCCAGGGTGGATCCAGCGGACCTTGCGGTTAAGATGTGCCACCGGCGGAAGGGCATAGGCGCCGACGGGGTGCTTCTTCTGCAGGACGGGGATGGGGACGTGCAGTTCCGGATGAGGATATTCAACTCCGACGGCACCGAGGCGGACATGTGCGGCAACGGGGCTAGGTGTTTCGCCATGATGCTGGAGAGGCTGGGGTTGGAGGACCCGAAGATGCGGTTCCTCTCCGGCGCTAAGGTGGTGGAGGCGGAGGTTGAGGGTGAGACGGTGTCGTTGGAGATGGGGTTCTGGCCCTTTGGGGAGGGGGCCTTCTTCGGGGTGCCCGAGGTTGGGGATGGGCTTCCCAAGGGGGTGGTGATGTCCTACCTGCACGTGGGGGTGCCCCACGTGGTGCTCTTCGCCCCCAGCTGGGACCTGCCGGAGGAGGAGCTTAGGGCCCTTGGCAGGCGCTACCGGCACGACCCGAGGTTCCCCAAGGGGGCCAACGTCAACTTCCTTATGCCCCTTGGAGGTTCGGGCGTGGGGGATGGGTTCTTCGCCCGCACCTATGAGCGGGGGGTGGAGGACTTCACCATGTCATGCGGCACCGGGGCCTGCGGGTGCGCCGCGGCGATTTTGCGCTCGGGGTTCCGGGGATCTGTAAGGATAGAGAGCCCCGGAGGGTTTAACATGGTGGAGGCGGAAATGGAACTTCATGGGGCCCGTTACGTTTTGAAGGGCCCCGCCGAGGTGGCGGCTCGGGGGGTTTTTTACCTTTGAGCCTAGACCTGGCCGGTGAGAAGGCGCCGCAGGTCCCGCACGTGGTCCTTGAGGCAAAGCACCAGGAGTTCGTCACCGCCGTCCAGTATGTAGTCCCCCGGGGGGTTGTAGCGGATGGCGGTGCCCTTCCGAACCGCCAGCACCAGCACGTCGAGGGATCGGCGCAGGTCCGCCTGGGCTAAGGTCATGCCCGCCACGGGGCTGTCGTCCGCTATGACCACCTTGTCGAACTCCAGGTTCAGGCGTCTTGTGGTGTATATGAGGTCCTGCATGGCCTCCGCCGCCTTGGGTCTGGTGGCCACGTTGGCCATGGTGTGGGCCCCCGCCACCAGGGGGTTTATGACCTTGTCCGCCCCGGCCCTGTAGAGGGCCGCGGAGGACTGGTTGTCGTTGGCCCGGGCTATTATCCTCAAGTTCTTGTTGAGGGCCCGGGCGCAGAGCACCACGTACACGTTGTCCGGGTCGCTGCTGAGCGTTGCGATGAGCCCCTTGGCCCTGGTTATGCCCGCCTCCTCCAGGGCCCGTTCCTCCGTGGCGTTGCGGTTGAGCACCAGCCATCCGCCCTCCACCGCGTCCATCACCGCCTGTTCATCCCGCTCCAGGGCCACGAAGGGGATCCCTTCCTCGTGGAACTGGGAGGCCACCTGGCTTCCCACCCGTCCAAGCCCGCAGATGATCCAGTGGTCCTTAACGCTGTTGAGCATCTTGTTCCGCCTCCTGCCTAGAAGGGTGAGCATCTGATCCTCTATGAAGAACCGGGTTATCTCGCCTATGGAATAGGCCATGACGCCGAAGCCTATGACTATGAGGAACACCAGGAAGACCTTGCTCCCGGGAGTTAGCCCCGGCGGTGCCTCGAAGCCCACGGTGGCAAGGGTGGTCACGGTGTAGAACGCCGCGTCCACCCAGGAGAGCCCCATGTTGAAGTGCATCACCGCCATGCCGGCCCCTATGAGGAGCAGCAGGGTGAGTCCTATGACCGCTATCCGCCGTTTCCCGGTGCATCGGTGGTCCATTGGGCGTCCTCCCCTTTGCTTTCCCCTGGAAAATAAAATAGTATGGTGTGGCGGTAGCTTCCTGGCTGGGGGGATATGATTGTCCATTTTCAAGGTGATAACGTTCAATGTCAATTCGCTCAAGGCCAGGTCCGAGGCGGTGTCCCTTCTCATGGAGAGGGAGAGGCCCCAGGTGCTTTGCCTTCAGGAGACCAAGGTGCAGGACCGGGACTTCCCGGAGGAGCTCTTCCGGTCCAGGGGTTATCGGGTCTTTTACCGGGGCATGAAGTCCTACAACGGGGTGGCGTTGGCGGTCCTGGATGAGCTGGATCTCCCGGAGGAGAGCTTCTTCGGCTTCCCCAAGGGAGGGGAGGGGACCGATGAGGCCAGGCTCGCGGCGGTGAAGGCTGGGGGAGTGTGGGTGGTGAACTGTTACGTGCCCCAGGGGAAGGACATCGAGCACCCGGACTACGGGTACAAGCTCCGGTTCTTCCGGCGCCTTCTGGGGCTTGTGGGGGATCTCAAGGCGGCGGGCGGGGAGGTGCTTCTGGTGGGGGACCTCAACGTGGCGCCCACCCCTTTGGACGTGACCCATCCGGAGAACAAGGTTAACCACGTGTGCTTCCACCAGGACGTGAGGCGGGCCTTTGAGGAGCTCCTCTCCGCCGGCATGGTGGACCTGTTCCGGCGGCATCGGCCCGGGGAGGGGGAGTTCTCCTTCTGGGACTACCGGGTGAAGGGGGCCCTGGAGAGGAACATAGGCTGGAGGATAGACCACATCCTGGGGACGGAGGGGATGGCGGAGAGGTCCTTGGACGCGGCGGTGCTCCGGGAGTATCGGGCCATGGAGAGGCCCTCGGACCACGGGCCCGTGATGGGGGTGTTTCGGCGGTGAAGGCCTTTGCGTCTTTGAACGGAACGGTGGGGGAGTGGATCCAGGGCTGGATACTGCCCGACGGGGAGGCCTTGGTCAGCCTTGCGGTGGAGTGGCGGGGTCGGGTGATAGCGGAGGAAGGGGGGCGTCCCAAGGCGCTTCCGCCGAAGGCCCACAGGGCCCTCCAGCTGGCCCGGCACTCCTTTGGGCTTTCGGCGGTTTCGGTGGAGGTGGAGAACCCCTTGAGGCCCGCTTTGGGGCTTGGAACCTCCACCATGGACGTGGGGGGGGTGTTGGCCTCCTGCGCCGCGGTTGGCGGCGTTGAGCTGTCCGAGGAGGAGCTCTTCCGTCTTTGCTGTTCCGTGGAGCCCTCGGACGGCACCATGTTCAGGGGCCTTGCGCTGGTGGACCACATAAGGGGAAGGCTTGTGGAGCGGCTGCCGGAGCCGCCGGACATGTGGCTGGCGGCCATGCTTCCCTACAGGACCTTGGATACCGAGGCGTACCGTAAGGACCGGGGGCTAATGAAGGCGGTGAAGGAGCGGTCCCAGAGGCACGCCAAGGCCTATCAGGTGTTGAAGCGTGGGCTTCTGGAGGGTAACTGCCGGAAGGTGGCGGCGGCGGCCACCATGTCCGCCATAATCCAGCAGGCCATAATGCCTCGGGAGGAGTGGCCCTTGCTCCTTGGGGCCTGCCGGGAGTGCGGAGGCATAGGCATAGCGGTGGCCCACTCGGGCACCGCCAGCGGGGTGATATTCAAGGACCTAGAGGGGGCGGAGGCTTGCAGGGAGTTTCTGGCTAGGCGGTGGGATCTTGGGGAGGTAAGGACCGTTAAGGCTTGCGGCGGAGGTGTTGAGGTTGGAGACTGTGGTGATTAATCCTAGGGTCAAGCGGGTGTCGCTTCTTGTGATGATACTGTTGTCCTTCGTCACCGTGGGGATATATCCCGCCTACTGGGTGTACTCCAGGCGGCAGGCTTTCAACTCCATGGGGAGCGCCCACGTGGGGGACGTGCTGGGCACGGTCCCGTTGATACTTGGCTTCGTGTCCTTGGGCTTTTCCTTCAAGAGCGCCATAAGCCCTGTGTGGGGGGGCATGGCGGGGGGTCTTGCGTCCCTGGTGGGGGCGGTGATGATGATAGTGGCCTGTTTTAGGTATCGGGACAACCTGAGGGAGTACGTGAAGGTCCGGGAGTCCAGCCCGTTGGCGGCGGACTCGGTGGCCCGGTCGTGGTTTATGACCTTGGTGTTTGGGGCCTTGTACCTGCAGTATCACGTGAACCGCCTTCTGGACGCGGGGCTTTTGGACCCCCAGTGAGGGGGTTTTAGGGTTAAGACGCGCAAAAGGCCGCCGGGAGTCCGGCGGCCTTTTGCCTATGTGTTGGGTTTTACTGAGCCATGGAGGTCTTGATGTGGGCCATCTTGGTGTTGACCTTTCTGAAGTAGGCCACCGAGGAGCCCCCGTAGTATCGGGCCAGGGCCTTTGGTACGGAGCCGTAGGCCTTCACGTACCGGGAGAGCAGGAGGCATCCCGCCGCCACGCCCTTTTCGGGGTCCATCATGTCCGTCTTGGACTCGATCCCGTGGGCCTGCAGAAGGCCGTTGTGCACCCGCCACATGACCTGCATTATTCCCATGGCCCCCTTGGGGCTTTGGGCCCTTGGGTTGAAGTGGCTTTCTGTGTGGGCCACCGCGGCGGACAGGTGCACCGGTATGCCGTACTTGGCGCTGTAGTACACCAAGGCGGCGGCGGTGCGCCACGCGGTCTTGTGGGACACGCTGGGGTTAGTCCCCCGGATGTATCGCACCACCGCGGCGACGGTCCTCTGGTCCTCGATTGAGAAGTCCTTCAGCCTGTTGAGTATTGACGTGGGGTGTTTGGTTCCCCAAAGCGCCAGGTCCCTTGTGGTTAACCCCATGAGTCGAAGGGTTTCTGTGATGGATTGGTGGTAGGAGGCGGGCGCTGCCTCCAGGGTTACCATTGGGGCCCCCTGTTCGGCGTTGTGAGCCTCGGGGGCGGGGTTGTCATTTAATGGGATTGAGTCTTCCTGTTCGTTGGCGTTCGAAGATGTCTTTAGGGACCCGTTCTTCCCCGCTTCGGATACCACGAAGCCGGGTTTTTGGCTGCCTAGAAGGTCCTCCGCGAACCCCGGCGGAGCTAAGGCGATCACTGCGGCGATCAGGGCCATGCAAAAGAGCCCCGCCGCCTGCCAAGTTCGTCCTAGTTTCATCAGGGATAGTCCTCCTTTATTTTTGATTAGTCTATATTTTCAGCCCATTTCTCGCCTCCCCGCAGGATGGGGGTATTATAACCAAACCGATTGGTGGGGCAAGCTTTGTTCTATAAAATTAAAAAACACCCCTGACCTTAACCAAAAAATAATGCCACAGCCAACTTTTAGTAAACAAAACAACTGGCTGTGGCTTCTTGGGGTGATCTGTGGTTTTAACGAAAATTTTATTTACTTTTAGGGATCTCCACCAGAAAAATTGAACCCTCCCCCGGCCGGGACCCTTCAAGCCTCACGTCTCCCCCATGGGCCCTTAAGATTCCCCTGGCTATGGCCAGCCCAAGGCCGTAGCCCCCCTGGGAGGGCCTCGCCCTGTGAAAGTCCCCACGCCTAAATCGCTGGAAGACCTCCTCCTCCATGCCCTGGGGTATCCCGGACCCGTTGTCCTCCACCATCAGACCCCAACGGTCCCCCATGTCTTTAAGCCGCAGCGTCACGGCCCCCCCTTCCCGGCCCTGGAACTTATGGGAGGTGTACTTCACCGCGTTCTCAACCAGGTTCTTAAGCGCCGTGAACACCTCCCTGCCGCACCGGATAGGCGCGGAAGGCGGAAGCTCCAGGTGGATTTCCACCGACGACGCCTCGGGCATCAAGGACACCTGTTCCACCGCCTCCCTCGCCATGGCCGTAAGGTCCAGGTCCTCCCAGGGGCCCGCCGCCCCACCTTCGCACCTTGCAAGCACCAGCAGACGGTCCACCATGTCGCTTAAGCGCTCCTGCTGCTCCAGGATCCTTCGAACGAACCGTCGGTCCTCCTCCGAGGCTCCCTGCATGAGGAGCTCCGCCGCCCCCCTTATGGCGGTAAGAGGCGTTTGAAACTCGTGGCCCACGTTGGCCACGAAGTTCCTCAATGCCTCCTCCAGCTTCACCCTCTCGCTTATGTCCTGGGCGGTGAGCACCGCCATGTCCCCCGCCGAAGCGCCCCTTACGAGGTAAGACCTCTCCGCGGAGCCATCCTGCACCGCAACGGTGGACTCCACCGACCGGGCCCCCTGGAGGAGCGCCTCCCCAAGCCCTATCACCTCCGGATGCCTTATCACCCCCTCCATGGGGAGCCCCTGAGAGCTCAATGTCCTGACCAGCCCCGCCATGGAGGAGTTGCAATATATGACCCTCCGGTCCGGCCCAAGAAGCAGGACCCCCACCGGCATGGTCTCCACCAGCCCCTTTAGGTTCTCTCTCTCTCTTCTCAAGTCCTCCATGGCCCTGTTGAGCCGCCGGTACATCCGCTTGAGGCTCAAGGCCAGCCTCTTTATCTCCGCCGGTCCCTGGGCTGGGAAGTGGGGCTCTTCTCCCGCCTCCGCCCCGTCGGCCCCTCGGGTTATGGCCAGTATGGGGTCGGTAAGGCGCTTCATCCACCATACGCCCACTATCTCCGCAAGGCCGAAGGCGGCGGCGAAGGACAGCCAAAGGCGCCTTCTAAGGGACGACAGGGCCCCCTCGAACATGTGCTTCCTCATGGAAACCCTTATGACCAAAGGCGCCTTCCCCTCCACCCGCCTCGCGTCGTAAAGGTACTCCACCCCCGTGGTGTCGCTGCGCCTTACCGCGTAGCCCTCCCCGGACTTAAAGGCCTCCCGTATCTCCGGCCGGGACAGGTGGTTTTCCATCCGGGGCACCTTGTCCTTCGGCACCTCGCTGTCAAGCAGTACCACGCCGTGGCGGTCCACCAGGGTGACCCTTACCGACGCGTTCCTTGCCCAGGCCCTCACCGGCCCGTCCAGGGCCTCAAGGTTTCCGCCGGAGGCTGCCACCATCACCTCCGCCGCCCCGGTCAGGTCCGAGAGGTTGCGTCTTACCACCTCCTCCAGGTACCCCCTGGTGTCCCCCAGCACCAAAAGCCACGAAAACCCAAGAAAGGCCGCCAGGGGAAGGATCATCAGCAGCGCCGCCTGCCCCTTTATGGTCTTGAACATCCTTAAGACCCCTCCGTCATCCTGTATCCCCGGCCCCGGACGGTGCGCACCGCCACCCCCGCCCGAGCCTCCGACAGCTTCTTCCTCAGCCTGAAGACGTGGACGTCCACGGTCCTGCTGTCCCCCCCAAGGTGTCCCCATACCTTGGCCAGGATCTCATCCTTGGTTACAAGACGCCCCTGTCCCCTGATCAGCACCTCCAGAAGCCGCTGCTCCGTGGGGGACAGGTCCAGTGGCTCGCCCCGCACCAGGGTCTCCCCCCCTTCCTCCACGGCGAGCTCCCCCATGACGGCCACCTTGGGGGATGACTCCTCGGCTCCGGAATGTCTCTTGAGGCGGGACCTCACCCTGGCCAGCAGCTCCGGCATGGAGAAGGGCTTGCGTACGTAGTCGTCCGCCCCCGCCTCAAGGCCCGCCACCGCGTCCCTTTCGTCCCGCCGGGCGGTGAGCATTATTATGGGGATCTTGCGGCCCTTGCGGTCCTCCCTTATCCTTCGGCAGACCTCCCATCCGTCCATCTTGGGCAGCATCACGTCCAGTACGATGAGGTCCGGAAGGGCGGACAGGGCCATCTCCAGCCCCTGATCCCCGTCGCGGGCGACCATGACCCGGTACCCTTGCCTTCGCAGGGCCTCCGAGAGCACCTCCGCTATGCTCTCCTCGTCCTCCACCACCAGCACCCGCCAGCTCATGATGCGCCTCCTATGGGACGCCGGAACAGGGAGGCCTTAAGGCGCTTGCCGGTGCTCATGAAAAGGATGTGCTCCCCCAGGTTGGTGGCGTGGTCCCCAGCCCTCTCAAGCACCCTTGCCACCTCCGCAAGGGAGGCGGCCTGGGATATGGTGGAGGGCCTCTCCAGCATTATGGCCAAGAGCTCCCTGGTCACCTGGCGCTGCAGGTCGTCCACCTGGTCGTCCAGGGCGCAGAGCTCCCTGGCCAGCTCATCGTCCCGGTTGAGGAACGCCCTTATGGCCATGTCCACCATGGAACAGACCAGATCACCCATCCTGGGTATGTCCAAGAGGGGCTTTATGGGCTCCTGCCCCGACATCTCAAGGGCCCTCTTGGCCACGCTCACCCCAAGGTCCGCTATCCTCTCCAGGTCCACGGTCATGTGGATCGCGCAGGACATGGTCCTAAGGTCCGCCCCAAGGGGCTGGTAGCGGGCTATGAACTCAAGGCATGAACCGTCAAGCCATGAGGCCAGCTCGTCGGTCCTGTCGTCCTCCTCCAGGACCCGCCGGGCCATGTCCCGGTCCCTCTGCCGCAGGGCCCTCACGCCGTCCCGCACCGATGACTCCGCCATGGCCCCAAGCTTCATTATGGCGGACCTTATTATCTCCAGCTCGTCGTCCATGTGCTTCCTCGTGCTGATCGAGTTCACCAACGTTCCCCCTTTCTAACCGAAGCGGCCCGTTATGTAGTCCTCGGTCCTGGGATCTTTGGGGGATGTGAAGATCTCCCTGGTGGGACCTTCCTCCACCAGCTCCCCCATCAGGAAGAAAGCGGTCCTGTCGGACACCCGGGCGGCCTGCTGCATGTTGTGGGTCACTATCACAACAGTGTACCTCTCCTTAAGCTCCCTCACCAATTCCTCTATCTTGGCGGTGCCAAGGGGATCTAAAGCGGAGGTGGGCTCGTCCATCAAAAGCACCTCCGGCTCCACCGCTATGGCCCGGGCTATGCAAAGCCGCTGCTGCTGGCCACCTGAAAGCGCCAGGGCGGAGGAGTCCAGCTTGTCCTTCACCTCGTCCCACAGCGCCGCGCCCTTAAGGCTCCTTTCCACTATCTCGTCAAGCCTCCTGCGGTCCCTCACGCCGTGCAGCTTTGGGCCGTAGGTGACGTTCTCCCATATGGAGAATGGGAACGGGTTGGGCCGCTGGAACACCATCCCCACCCTTCGCCTAAGTCCTATCACGTCCACCCCGGGGGCGCATATGTCCTCCCCGTCCAGGAGGATCCTGCCCTCCACCTTAACCCCCGGTATGAAGTCGTTCATCCGGTTAAGGCACCTTAAGAAGGTGCTCTTCCCGCAGCCCGACGGCCCGATGAGGGCCGTCACCGACCTTGGGGGTATCCTAAGGTTTATGTCCCTTATGGCGGCCCGCCCCTCTTCGTAATAGAGGGTGAGCCCCAACGCCTCCAGCTTCGGGTCCTCCCGGTGCTCTAAGTTCCCCTGAGCGCCCTGTGCCTGGGTCATGCCTGGTTCCTCCTCCTCAATCGACTCCGCCACAGGGTGCCGGTGAGGGAGAAGAGGAGCACCACTCCCATGAGCACCAGGGCGGTTCCGTACTGTATGGGCCTGGTGGCGTCTATGTTGGTCCCCGCGGTGGCCAGCACGTACACGTGGTACGGCAGGGCCATCACGGACTCAAAGGGGCTTTTTGCGAAGTCCGGCGTGAAGAACACCGCCCCGGTGAAGATTATGGGGGCGGGCTCCCCCGCCACTCGCCCCAGCCCCAGTATGGCGCCGGTTATTATGGAGGGCATGGCGGAGGGAAGCACCACCTTCCATATGGTCTGCCACCTGGTGGCCCCCATGGCGAAGGACGCGTCCCTGTAGTCCTTCGGCACGTTCATCAGCGCCGTCTCCGCGGCGCTCACCACCACCGGCAGCACCAGGCACGCCAGCGTCATGGAGGCGGTGAGCATGTTGGTGCCGAGCCTCAAGAACACGCAGAAGAACGACAGCCCAAAGAGGCCGAACACCACCGACGGAACCCCTGCCAGGCTCCGTATCGCAAGCCTCAGCGCGGAGGCCAAAGCTCCCCTGGGGGAGTACTCGTTGAGGTACACCGCGGTGGCCACCCCCACCGGCAGGGCCATGAGCATAGAAAGCCCCATGAGCTGGATCGTACCCACCAGGGGCGTGGCTATACCCCCTTCGGTCATTCCCGATCGGGGCTTCTCGGTGATGAACTCCCAGCTGAGCGCCGGATGCCCGTTACTCCAAAGGAACGCCAACATGAACCCCATGACCCCTATAACCCCGATCATCATGGTCCAAAGGACCAGTGTGTTCAGCCTATCCCTTGCGATCCTTGAGAAGTCCTTCAAGCCCTGTGCCTCCCTTCAAGCCACAGGATCACGAAGTTTATCCCCATGGTAACCCCAAGGAGTATCAGCCCCATGAAGAAGAGCGCGTGATAGTGGTAGGACCCCACCGGGGTCTCTCCCATCTCAGCCGCTATGGCGGACGTCAATGGCCGCACCGGGTCGGTCACGGACTCCGGTATGATCGCGGCGCCCCCCGCGGCCATTAGGACCACCATGGTCTCCCCTAGGGCCCTCATGATCCCCAGCAGGCACGCCTGGGCGATCCCGCGCCAGGCGTAGGGCAAGCACACCTTGAAGATGGTCTCGTACCTGGTGGCCCCCAGTGCGTAGGATGCGTCCCGCACGTCCTTCGGCACCGCCGTGAGGGAGTCGTCCGTCAAGGACGCCACGGTGGGAACTATCATCAACCCAAGGAGCATGGAGGCGTTAAGCATGTTAAGGCCGGTTAAAAGCTCAAACCTCTCCTGCATCCAAGGGGCTATGACCACCATGCCCAGGAACCCCAACACCACCGACGGGAAGAACCCCATGGCCTCCAGAAGGGGCTTGAACAGCTCCCTAAGCCCCCTGGGGCAGACCATGGCGGTGAATATCCCAAGCCCCACGCTCACCGGCAGGGCCATGAGGGCCGAAAGGGCCGTCACCGCGGCGGATCCTACCATCAGCGGAAGCATCCCGAAGGACGGCTCGTCCCTGGTGGGATACCACAGCATGCCAAAGACCATATCCTTGAGGGTGGTGTGGGCCAATATGGGCAAGCTCTCCTTCAGCAGGAAGGCCACTATGGAGAGCATCACCGCTATGCCCATCATGGCCACCGCCCCTATGGCGGCCCTGGGTATCCGGTCCCCCTTTATCTCCCCCATCTAAAGGTACCTCCTTCTGTCTTGGCTTTTCCCGAAAAGAGGGGGCCCGTAGGCCCCCCCTTGAGGACTTTCCAGCCCCGTCTTTTCAAACTTGGCCCTAAGGGCCGGAACCCTGTTGCCACCTTAGGGCTTAAGGGTCACGAAGCCCTCCTTGGCCACGTATTTCTGCCCCTCCGGGCCCTTCAGGAAGTCGAGGAAGTCCTTTATCTCCCCCTTGGGCTCCCCGTTGGTGTACATGTAGAGCTTCCTGGCGGTGGGGAACTTGCCGTTCCGGGCGTTGGTGGGGGTGCCGTCCACGCCGTTTATCTTTAGGGTCTTCACAACCCGGGTGTCCACGTAGCCCAGCCCGTCGTAGCCTATGGCCAGGGGGTTCTTGGCCACGGTCTGTATCACCG
>JAOACP010000001.1 GCA_026417795.1 Thermanaerothrix sp. | reverse complement strand
CATTGGAGGAGCTGGGAAAATGCGGGGCAGAGAAAAGAAAACAGGGATCCCCCAAAAAGATCCCTGCCTTCGTTTAGATTTTTACATGAGGCAACCCGTCTCGTTCGTTTAGATTCTTAAGAGAGGCAACATGGGGGCGGAAGGAAAAATCAGGACCTTTTAAGCAGCGAATCCACGCCGTTGGCGCGCATGGCTTCCAACGTATCGTAATGAGTCATGTCCATGTGCACCGGCGTTATGGACGCATAACCGTTGGCCACCGCCCATACGTCGGTTCCCTCTTCCATGTGGTCCTCCGGCACCCCTCCCATCCAGTAGCAATCCCTTCCCTGGGGATCCTTGAATTTCACCACCTTATCCCTATAAAGCCTGGTACCCTTGCGGGTGGGCAACATTCCCTTGAGGCTTCGGATGGGCACGTTGGGCACGTTTATGTTGTAGAGGACCCCGTTTGGAGTGCCGTTCTCCCTGAACCAGTCCAGTAAGGCCATGACAACCGCCGCGGCGGTGCTGTAATGGGCCGCCGGATCGGATCCCTTGCAGGCCAAGGATACCGCTATGGCGTGATACCCCAAGATCAGGCCCTCCATAGCTGCGGACACAGTGCCGGAATAGGTCAAATCATCTCCAAGGTTAGGACCACGGTTTATACCCGAAAGCACCATTGTAACGTCCCTTGCCAGCTCTTCGGTTCCTATCACCACACAGTCCGACGGGGTTCCATCGCACGCGTAGGCGGGCATCATGGTGGGGAATACGCCGGGCTCAAGATGCCAAACCCGCAACGGACGATTAAGGGTTATGGCATGCCCTATGCTGCTCCTTTCCCTGTCAGGGGCCACCACAACGGCAGGTATACCCCTGTCCGCCAGCACCTTCGCCATTATCTGAATTCCAGGCGCCAATATGCCATCATCGTTTGAGATCAATATCTTCATCAACCAATCCACTCCCACATAGCATTAAGTCGTCAAATTAAAGAGATCAACCCGCACATCCACGGTCGTTCAAAGAACTAATGAAGCCAAAAACATCACCACCGGACTCATTATCCTTGGAAGGACTCCGGTCATCACCAGAACCAGTATCACCAGTACCCCATACCGCTCCAACCAGAAGTACGAGTGCAGCCATCGGCTAGGCAGGAGAAGGTAAAGTATCTTTGATCCATCCAAAGGTGGTATGGGGAAAAGGTTGAACACCCCAAGGCCAAGGTTTATGAAGATCATGAGGAGCACCAGCTCTCGAAGAGCGAAGTTAGAGAGAAAAAACTGGGGCATCACCTTTACCATCAGCCCAACCATAAAGGCGGTAAGGAAGTTGCCCGCCGACCCCGCCAGCGAAACTAACACCATGTCCCTTGTGGGGTTCTTGAAGTACCTTGCATCCACAGGTACCGGTTTAGCCCAACCAAATCTGAATATCAACAACATAACCGCCCCAACTGGATCCAGATGATGCAGGGGATTAAGGGAGAGTCGACCGGAAAGCCTAGGGGTAGGATCCCCCAAAAGGTGGGCCACGTACCCATGACAAAACTCATGAAACGTTATGGCCCACAAAACCGCCGGTATGCTCAAAAGGAGCTCCGCAAGCCGGAGCGAAAAGTCGGAGAACAATCTATCTACCCCCAAAACATCGCAAATTTTAAGGCCTGGTGATGCTACACCAACATGTCAACCACATATATTCAGGCTTCCACTAACCTCTTTACCACCCACGCCCTTTCCTCCTCCAGGGTCTCAACCTCCCCATCCATACGGGCCCAGCGAAGTGCGTCAAGCACCGCACCAACCATCGGCCCCCTTGGAACCCCAAGATCTATCAGATCCCTACCGGTAAGCATGGGGAAGACCTTCGAAAGCCTTGTAAGATACAAAAGCATGCGCCGCCTTACTCGCCACTTATCCGTGAGACCGCACCATGCGAAAACAACCAACCGGTTAAACCTCTCAAGCTCTTTGCATATCACCGACCAGCGGATCTCTCCCTTGGTGCCTATGGCACTCTCCACCGAGCCTAAATCTTTAAGGATCCTCTCCACCAACTCCCTCTCCCTTGATGAGAGGAATAGCCTATCAATCGCACTCCTGGCACCCCAAGGGCTTCCAAAATACAGTAGCACCCCCAAAAAGGCAAGCCAAAGGTCCCTGCCGAAATCGGGGAGGTCTTTCCCAAGCCTGCGCCTGAACATGGATAGTTTTCTTAGAGCCTTTATCCCACAGGATCCAACCGGCACCCCAGGGAAGACCGCTTCCCACGCCCCCAATTCCAGAAGGCGCTCCACATCCCAAACAAAATCCCTCTCCAAGAAGACGAGCTCCACCTCACTGCGAAGTTTAGGCCCGGAAAGGAGGTTCAAGAGCCCCCCTTTTACCGCACTGGTCGCCAACCGCTCCGTATCTCGGCTCATCCTAAGGCCCAACCGCCCCTCAAGCCTTACCCCTCTGAAGATCCTGGTGGGGTCCTCAACGAAACTCAGGTTGTGCAGCACCCTAAGCTGTCCCCTTTTAAGGTCCGCCCGGCCCCCAAAGTAGTCCACCAAAAGCCCCCACTGGGGGCTAAGACATATGGCCATGGCGTTAACGGTAAAGTCCCGCCGGTAAAGGTCGTGTTTTAACGAATCCATACAAACCGTCGGCTGGGCAACCGGATACTCGTAGAACTCCCTCCTGGCGGTTGCCAAGTCCACCTTCCTGCCGTCTTGGAAAGCTATGGTGCCGGTTCCATAGCGCCTATGTATGGAAACATCAAGACCCTCCCGAATCAGAGACTCCAACAGAGGAACCGCATCCCCCTCTACCACCAGATCCACATCCTCATTCCTACGCCCCATCAACAGGTCCCTTACGAAGCCCCCCACCAGGTATATGGGATAACCCATTCCTCCAGCCTTATCCACCAAGAAGCGGATCTTCTCCATGACATCCCGTGGAACTTCATCAAGGGCATGGGACACATCCTCTTGCCAGGGCAAAGATACCCCTTCTCTTGAATCGTAAGAAGACGAAACGGAGGGATAGAGGGCTCTCAACATGTCGGTCCTGGTGATTATCCCCACCAGGACTCCATCCCGCACCACCGGCAGCCTTCCCACGTTGTTAGCAACCAGCAGTCGGTGAGCCTCCCAAACGGGGGCATCGGGACTTATGGTCACCACCCTCTCGGTCATGAACTCTTTAACTGGCACAAGCCCAAGACCATGCAGCTGTGCTTTGTCCAGGTCCTTCCGGGTGATAATCCCGCCTACGCGGCCATCGTATACCACCGGGAGAGCGGAATGGCCGTAGCGGATCATAAGGCGGTATGCATCCTCCACGGTTTGGGCGGCACTAACCGCCATAACCGGGCTTGACATGGCATCTCCCACCGTAAGGGCCGGCTTAAGCATCTTCTCTATCCGGCATTCAAGATCGTCAAGCACATCCCTTGGATCACGCCTTGGCATTGAAGCCGAAGCCGCCTGCGGATGCCCTCCGGCGGGGAGATCCCCCATGGCCTTTCTGGCATCCACTATGCCTTCCCTGCTCCTAACCACCGCATAGGTCCGCTTGTCCATGCTAATAACCGCCACAGCCACATCGGCGTCAAAGAAATCCATCAACCGGTGAACAAATAGGCTTATCCCCTCGGAGAATCGAGGAAACTCCAGCGCGCATGATACCACCCGATACCCCTTCACGAAGCGTTCCCTTGCCGCCTCTATCATCCGATCCAAAAGCTCTCTCTCCAGGGTTGAAAAGGAAAGCTCTATCCACGTAGGGATAGATGGTAGGTCAGCCCCCCTCTTCTTAAGCTCGCCCATCACCAGGTATTCCCGTTCGGTGGTGGATCCAAAGGTAAGAGCTCCGGTATCCTCATATATTCCCATGGCCAGCAACGTACAGTCGAAGGGGCTCAACGGGATTGAGCGTTCCAACAGCATCTCCGTGAGAACCGTAGCGGTGGCGCCGGCCCTTTCAACAACGGAGAACGAAGCGGGGATCTCATCAAGCACCGGAGGGTGGTGGTCAAAGACGTGAACCGCCACGGATGGATCCGACGCCACGGAGGCAAAGGGACCTATCCTGCCAAGGGATCTGGCATCCACCACCACCAAGTTAGAGATGGCTTCCATATTTACCTGCTTGGGAGTCAGAACCTTTAGGCGGAACCTGTTGCGTTTCAAGAAATCCCTTACATTCCTTGAGGCCGCCCCGGAGAAGCACATGGCCCCGTCTCCATATAGTTTAAGGGCCGCCCACATGCTGGCAAGGGAATCAAAGTCCGCACCTATGTGGGTGGTTATGACCCTCATGGCGAACAGCTCTCCACCACCCAACGCCTAAGACCAAGGGGCATCCTATGGGGTCGTTGAAGCATAAGAGCTGGCATCTGGTAAGGATGGCTTTGAAGAAGTTCATTTAGATCCTCAAGCCTATCCTCAATGGTCTTAAATGTCAGCTCCGCCTCATCCTCATCGCAAACCGCCCCTTCCCACCGATACACGCTGGAAACCAACTTCATCCTGCAGCACGCAGCTATTCGCCTTTCTACCATCTCGTTGGCAAAGCGCCTTGCCTCGGACATCGACCCAAATGTAAGGTTTCCAAGCAACACGGAATTCAGCCGCCTAAACTCCTCATACAGGCCCCGGGCGGCAATCTCCAAATCCTCCAACGTCCCGCAATTATCCAATACCCAATCGGCCATGCGGGATTTTACCTCGCCATCCAACAGCCACCGCTCCCTGGATAGGAGCTCTTCATCATCCCACCCTCTGGCAGCAACCCTAGAAACGCGGACATCCCTAGGACTTCTTAGATACACCGTTCCGTCAATCCAATGGGGCACTTTGGACTCAAATAGCAGGGGAACCTCAAGAACCCACACACCATCATCGGTAACGGCATCCCTAAGCATCTCCCAGGTGGTAGGATGCAAGACGGAGCAAAGGAAATGATACTCCTCCGCATCGGAGAAGACCTTTTTGGATATGGCGGCGGCATCAATGGATCCATCCGCTTTAGTGGGCAGGCACCCCCATCGGGAGACGAAGGCATCCCTTACATCCCGCCTCATCCACAAACCCTTCGCCACCAGGTCTGCAGAAGCGGTCCTCGCCCCCATCTTGGAGAGGATGGACATGAAGGTTGATTTACCAGCTCCAACGTCTCCTGTCAAAGCCACGATGAACAAACAAGGGTCCCTCCTTGGTCCTGTCCTCAAGGTGAACACAATTCTCCGGGATCTCCAAAAGAAATCTTGAGAACCCGTTTACCACAACGCTCCCAAATATCACCCTCCTGGCAGCTCCGGACAGGAACAACCGCTCCTGAGCTCTGGTCATTCCCACGTAGAAAAGCCTACGTTCCTCCTCCAGGAGGCTTCTATCGTCTAAGCACCTTGCGTTAGGAAATATGCCATCCTCCAAGCCAACCATGAAGACCACAGAGAACTCAAGCCCCTTGGCGGCGTGAAGGGTGAGAAGACTCACCTTATCTTCATCGGAGCTCACATCCGCATCGGAGAAGAGGGCGACTTCAGACAACACCTGGTCTATGGTGCCATCGGGCAACACCGACAAGAGCTCCTTAACGTTCTGCAGTCTATCCTCAAAAGAGGCGGGATCCTCCATCTCCAGATAACGGCCATATCCATAGTCCTCCAGGATGTAACGGACCGCATCCCTTGCGCTGTCCCGAGCTTCCAGGATGCCAAGCATACCCCTGGCCAGCTCCATAAAACCCTCTTTCGCCTTCCCCTTGAGCGGCGGCTGTCCCTTCTCCGCCGCCCGCCAAAAGTCCAACGGCTCAACTAAGACCATGCCCTCCATCCAGCTCCAGGCGGCCTCTATGGACTTAGGCCCTATGCCTCTGGCTGGTACGTTCACCATCCGCTCGAAGGATACCCTGTCCCTTGGCTGAACCGCCAGCTTCATCAGGGCTAGAACGTCCTTCACTTCCTTGCGCTCATAAAAGCCAAGGCCTCTTATCACCTTGTAGGGTATCCCAGCCTCCATAAGCTTTTGCTCATAAAGCCGGCTAAGGGCGTTTATGCGATACAGGATGGCCATGTCTCCAAGCGAATATCCATCGCAGGAAAGCCGCTCTATCCACTCCACAAGACATCTCGCATCCTCCGCGTCATCCCTGGCCTTTAAGATCCTTATCTTCTCCCCCCGGCCAGCGGCGGTCCAGAGGTTCTTCTTGGGCCTTTCGGAGTTGCGAGATATTACGTGGTTAGCCCCCTCCAGGATATTGCCGGTTGAACGGTAGTTCTGCTCCAGCACCGTCACCTTGGCATCCAGGAAATCCTTGTCAAAGTTAAGTATCATGGTCACATCGGCGCCCCGCCAACCGTATATGGCCTGATCAGGATCCCCCACCACCACTATGCGCTGCCCACCGGAAGAAAGCTTCTTGAGAAGCCTGTACTGAGATCGGTTAACGTCCTGGTACTCATCAACCAGTATCCAATCTATTGATGAGAGTTCCCGCTCCAGAACCTCCCGATTGGAGGACAATATCTCCAAGGGAAGGGTTATCAGATCATCAAAGTCCAACGCCCCCTGTGACTTCATCCTCTCCCGGTAGATCTCAAAGAGCCTCTGGGCCTCGCCACGAAAAAAGGAACCGGGAGCGTCTCCCTCCTTAGCTGAAGAAAAGGCGTCCACCAGCCATGAAACCTCAACCCTTCGCTCATCGACGTTGTTCTCCTTGAGGATCTGCTTTATAAGGCGTTTCTGATCCGTCCTATCCATCACCAGGATTGGAGTGGCATACCCCATCTTCATCAACACGTTTTCATTGCGGCGCAGGAAGTTAAGGCCGTAGGAATGAAATGTACATATCCGCATGCCGCTGAGAGCCCCTCCAAGAAGCTTCTCAACACGCTGGCGCATCTCCGCCGCCGCCTTATTGGTGAAGGTAACCGCCAATATCTTTGAAGGCAGCACTCCCTTTTCTTTTATGAGATAAGCTATCTTGCGGGTAAGCACCCTTGTCTTACCACTACCAGCTCCAGCAAGGATGAGCTGGTTGCCGTCACAATAGGTGACCGCTTCGGCCTGCTTTGGGTTTAATCCATCAAGAACGTCCGAACACCTCATGACTACCATTCCAAGACCTCCAAAGGAAACCACATCATCATGATGTTTCAACCTCAAGGGCTCAAAAATTCAAAAGCGGGAAGGGCAGCCCTCCCCGCTCATATTACACCAACTTTCACACCAGAGGGGCGGAAGCTATGCCTCGGGCTTCAGTACCCCGTAGCCACCCTCCTTACGACGGTACACCACGTTCATTTCTCCCGTATCTCCATCGCGGAAGAGGAAGAAGCTGTGCCCCAAAAGATCCATCTGGAGCGCCGCCTCATGGGGGGTCATAGCCCTCACAGGGAACTTCTTGACCTTAACGATCTCCACCTTCTCCTGGGACTTGTCCTCCTCTAAGGCGAACGGCTCGGTCTCCAGCTCAAAGGATATGTCCTTGGTCTTAAGCTGCAGACGGTCCACCAAGAGGTCCTTGTGGCGCTTAACCTGACGTTCTATGTTCTTAAGGGACTTCTCAAATGCCTTGCGAAGGTCCGGCGCGTAATCCTCTCCCCTCATCACCATGCCGTTTATATTGGAGGTAATCTCCACGACGTACATTCCCCTCTTGAAGTCAACGGTCACCTGGGTATCCAGGATACGGTCGAAAAACCGTTCCAATTTGCCCAGCTTCTTCTCCATAAGATCTTTGACGGAGTTCTGCAACTCAACATTGCGGGCTACAAAGCGTACGTCCATCGCAATCCCTCCAATCCTGCTCGGTGATTCAATTTTACCACATAAATTCTTTTTAGGCACACTTAATATTTTTCGCCCCCACCAGGGTTGCGAAATACCCGCAAGGTTGGATATGATTTACCAATAGAAAATAACACTATTAAGGAGTGATGAAACATGAAGCGGTCCTTGAGAGCCCAGCGGATGGCCCCATCCGCCACCTTGAGCCTGGTCAACAAGGCAAAGGCATTGAAGATGGAGGGCAAAAAGGTCATCTCCTTCGCCGCTGGAGAGCCGGACTTCGGCAGCCCCCAGGCTGCCTGCGAAGCCGCCATGGAGGCCATAAGGTCCCAGCAAACCCACTACACCCCCGTGGCCGGAATACCGGAGCTTAGGGAGGCAATAAAGGATTATTACAAGACCAGGATGAACCTGGACTATCCGGTATCCCAGATAACCGTGGGCAGCGGCGGGAAGCCCCTTCTCTATGAGGCCATACAAGTGGTGGTTGACCCCGGAGATGAGGTTCTCCTCTTCACCCCCGCTTGGGTAAGTTACGTGGAGCAGATACGGCTGGCGGAGGGCCGTGAGGTTTTGGTGGACACGTTGGGCACCAACCTAATACCCACCAGGGAAATGGTGGAGAAGGCCTTGAGCCCCAACACCAAGGGCATGATAATCAACACCCCCTGCAACCCAACAGGCGCGGTTTGGGACGCCAAGGTGCTGGAAATGCTGGCTCAAGTGGCAAGGGAAAGGGACCTATGGATAATATTCGATGAAATGTACGAACGGCTCGTTTACGGAGATGCCAAACACGTGAACATACTCCAGGTAGCGCCGGACCTTAAGGACAGGACCTTGATAGTTAACGGAGCGAGCAAGGCCTATGCCATGACGGGCTGGCGAATAGGCTATGCCCTTGGCCCTTCCCAGTGGATCGCTGACATAAACGCCCTGCAGGGGCATCTGAACTCCAACGCCAGCTCCATAGCCCAATGGGCCGCCCTTGGAGCCATAAAGGATGGGGACGACGCGGTTGAGTTCATGAGGAAGGCCTTCGAAGCAAGAAGGAACCGGATGGTGGAACTGCTGAATGATATGCCCCACGTCTCATTTCACGTGCCGGAGGGGGCCTTCTACGTCTTCCTTAACGTATCCAACTCCCCCCTAAAGGATGATCAGGAGTTCTCCGCAAGACTGCTTGAGGAAAAGTGGGTGGCCGCTGTACCGGGCAGTGCCTTCTTCGCCCCGGGATACATAAGGCTCTCCTATTCCAACTCCATGGAGGAGATCGAGGAAGGCATGGGGCGCCTTAAGGAGTTCCTAGCCTCCCTTTAGCAGTTGTCCTTAAGACAAGGGGCTTCGGCTTACGCGGCACCACACAAGATCCCGCTTGGACCTGATCCCGGCGGGATCTTTATATGATATGGATGCCACGGCCTTACCAAACGTATATGCAAGCGCCATAGGATCCCGCCAACGGGCTACCCTTCTTAGATCTAAACAAAAGATCAAGCGCTGTACAATGCCCCTCCCCTTGGCCCATCATGATGATATCCAAGCACCTAAAAAATGGGCACCCCATGGAGACAAAAAGAGGGGGACTCCACGTCCCCCTCAAAACTCTAAAGTTAACTCCACGAACGACCCCATGGTACAACAAAGTGAAAGAGGTCAGTCGTTAAGGATCTCCTTCTCCTTATCCTGGGCCAATTGATCAACTTTTTTGATAGCAGCGTCTATGTGGTCCTGAACCTCCTTCTGGAGCTTCTTGTGCTCGTCCTCGCTGATCTCTCCAGCCTTCTCCATCTTCTTGAAGGCTTCCAGCACATCCCTTCTTATGTTCCTTATGGCCACCCTGGCCTCCTCGGCGTATTTGTTAACCAGCTTGGAGAGCTCCTGGCGACGCTCCTTAGTCAGCTCCGGCAGGGTGACCCTTACGGTGTCACCATCGGTCTTTGGGGTAACGCCAAGGGAGGAGGACTGTATCGCCTTCTCAATGGCCTTGAGAGCGGTCTTGTCCCAGGGAGTTATAACAAGCTGACGGGACTCGGGGACGGTAACCGTGGCCATCTGCTTAATCGGAGTAGGCGTGCCAAAGTAGTCCACCTTTATGTCCTCCACTAGGGCAGGATGAGCCCGCCCGGTCCTTATGCCCTGCAAGGTACCCTTGAGATGTTCGATGGATTTCTCTGTCTTCTGCTTCATATCCTTAATCTGGTTCTGAGGCATGAAAAGATCACTCCTTTCCCTTTTAGCCCTGTCAGTTATCTCCCTGTGGATCAGCGCAAACCACCGAGCCCACAGGCTTGCCATCCACCAAGAGGGATCTCAGGTTACCCCTCTTAAGCACATCAAACACTATTATAGGGATGTTGTTCTCCTGGCAAAGCGCAAAGGCGGCGGCGTCCATTATCTTAAGCCCCTTGGTAAGGGCTTCTCTGTAGCTTACAACGGGCAACCTGTTGGCATTGGGGTTCTTTGAAGGATCATCATCATATATACCATCCACCTTGGTGGCCTTGATAAGGCACGAAGCCCCTATCTCCGAAGCTCGAAGGGCCGCGGCTGTGTCGGTGGAGAAATAAGGAGAACCGGTACCGGCGGCAAAGATGACTATACGGCCCTTTTCCAGATGCCTTATGGCCCGCCGGCGGATGAAGGGCTCCGCCACCTGCCTCATCTCCACCGCAGTCTGAACCCTGGTGCTCATCCCCATCCTCTCCAGAGCATCCTGAAGGGCCAAAGCATTTATCACCGTGGCCAGCATCCCCATGCTGTCCGCCTGGGCCCGTTCCATTCCCTTCTGGACCGCCTGCTGCCCCCTCATTATGTTTCCGCCTCCGACCACCATGGCCACCTGCACACCCTCACGGGCCACGTCAGCGATTTCGGCGCAAATGCTGCTAACTTCCTCCAGGTCTAATCCAAAGCCGCACTTACCCGCCAATATCTCGCCAGACAGCTTGAGAAGCACCCTATTGTATCGCCCCATGGCAAGCCTCCTGATCTTTACAGTCGTGACAGATACACCGCATAACCCATAACCCAAGGGCCTTTTATGCCCAAGGAAAAAGGCGAGGGACCTTCCCTCGCCTCTCAAATGCCGAGATCCCCTTACTCGGAGATGGCGTACCTGGTGAACCGGCGAACCACTATGTTCTCACCTATCTTGGCTATGTTCTCCATCACCAGGTCCTTTATCTTCTTCTCCGGGTCCCTTATGTAGGGCTGCTCCAGCAAGCAGGTTTCCTCGTAGAACTTGTTAACTCGGCCCTCCGCGATCTTATCCACGATGTGGGCCGGCTTACCCTCCTCCAGAGCCTGCTTCCGATAGATCTCCTTCTCCCTCTCAAGATCCTCGGAGGGAACATCCTCGGGAGATACGTACTGCGGATTGGCAGCAGCGATGTGCATGGCTATCTCATGCCCAAGCTTCTTGAACTCGTCGGTCCTGGCCACAAAGTCGGTCTCACAGTTAAGCTCCAGCAGCACACCTATTTTGCCGTTGGTGTGAATGTAGCTGAAGACCAGCCCCTCAGCAGCGGTGCGCCCCACCTTCTTGGCGGCCTTGGCAAGCCCCTTCTCCCGGAGGTAATCCACCGCCTTCTCTATGTCTCCTCCACACTCCGCCAAAGCCTTCTTGCAATCCAGCACACCAGCTCCGGTACGAGCCCTAAGGTCCTTTACCGCTTCCATGTCCACAGACATAACTAGGCCTCCTTCCAGCCCTTGCGCTCCTCAAGCTCCTGGTTGACCAGGACCTCCGCAACATCCGAATACTCGTCATGCAGCTTCTCCCTAACCTCGATGACGTCCTCCACAGGCTCCTCGGCCTCCGCCTCTGCCGCCGGGGTGGGCATACCGTCAACCCCCTGACGCCCCTCTATAAAGGCGTTGGCCATCAGGCCGGTGATAAGCTCAATAGCCCTTATGGCATCGTCATTTCCGGGAATCGGATAGTCGATAAGCTCGGGATCACAGTTGGTATCCACTATGGCCACCACCGGGATGCCAAGCTTTGCAGCCTCGAGAACCGCTATGTTTTCCCTCCTGGGATCGATAACGAAAAGCGCATCCGGCATGTCCCGCATATCCCTTATCCCGGAGAGGTACTTCTCCAGCTTCTCCCTCTCCTTGCGAAGCTGGATGATCTCCTTCTTGGGATAGCGGTTAATGGAGCCATCGGCCTCCATCTTCTGGAGCTCAACCATTCGGTTGATCCGGCGCCTTATGGTGGCAAAGTTGGTGAGAAGGCCGCCAAGCCAGCGCTGGTTTATGTAGAACTGGCCACAACGAAGGGCCTCATTGCGAATGGGCTCCTGGGCCTGACGCTTGGTGCCCACGAAGAGCATGCTGCCGCCCTCCTTGGCCACCTCCCTGACAAAGCTGTAAGCCCTCTCAAGACCCTTCACCGTCTTCTGAAGATCGATGATGTAGATACCGTTCCGCTCGGTGAATATGTAGGGCTTCATCTTCGGGTTCCAGCGCCTCGTCTGGTGACCGAAGTGAACCCCACACTCCAACAGTTGCTTCATGCTCACTACTGCCATGTGGTTTCCCCTCCTCGTTTTTACCTCCACGGACCTCATATCCCCTGGGAACCCATGCAAAGGGCAACACCCAAGAGATCCGCCCGTGTGCGGATTGCCGTTGGGCAGTATACCACGACAACCGTTGACCTTCAAGACATGCAGGTATAGTATATATACCTATGGGGGGCATTAATCACCCCTAGTCCACGCAGATCATAGCGTTAGGAGTTGAGCGGCTGATATGAACGCTAAAACAACAAATGACCCCACGGGTAAAAACGCGGTGATCAACCGGCTAAGGCGCCTGGAAGGGCAGATAAGGGGCATACAAAAGATGATAGAGGACGAAAAGCCCTGCAAGGACATCCTGATTCAACTAAACGCCGCGAGAAGAGCCATGCAGAACGCGTCCATAGCGGTTCTGAAGAACTACCTAAACAAATGCATAGCCCAAGCGGGATCAGAGGCCCCAAGGGAAAGGATGGAAGAGCTGGAGAGGTTGATAAAGGCGATGATAGACCTCACTCCCCTGGACGGGGATCAATAAGACCTAAAAAAAGAGGGTCCGTGCACTTCTCCCCGCCAAAGGGGTCAAAGAGTTCCCCTCCGTGAATGCAGTACCTGGCATAGAAGGGGGTAGCGGAAACGTTAACCCCCTGCATGACCCCTGCAAGCCTACCCCAGAACCCCACATCGGAGATTACAAGCCGGACCCGCTGCTCCGCCTCGTCCGGAGATACGCGAAAGTCCAACACACGCCTTCCATCCGAATGGGGGAGGACTCCCTCCTGAAGTTCCAACGGGCGCTTGGGATCCACCTCCTCCACGGAGCCGAGCACCCCGTTCAAGAGCCACCGGCTTCTAACGTAGGAGGATCTTCCCAAAATCCTTCGAACCAGGTACTCTCCCCGAATCAAATAAAAAGGCACCCAAAGGTTTCCGTCGCAATCCCGAGGGCCGGCGCCTGCATACAACAAAACGGACATGACACACCACCATAGGCAGGAAATACAGGGGAAGGTGAACAAACCAAATGCGGCCCCCAGCGGGAGGCCCAGCTTGCCGTGGCACCCGAAGCTCATCGCTTACCGTTGCTTCCTTCCGGACCTGGCGGGGTTCACGAGGCTCCGCCGCACGGGGCTAGACCTCCCGCTGGAGACCGCAATGCGCCTAAACCATTCAAAAAAGCAGAGGATCAACCCGAGATACAAGTTACGGGGCCCACCGGGCCCCGGACAATCCATGGCGGAGAGGGAGGGATTTGAACCCTCGGGGCGGCTTTTATACCGCCCACTCGCTCTCCAGGCGAGCGCCTTCGACCACTCAGCCACCTCTCCGCACCCTTCATTGATCACGCGGGGAATGATACCCAATTACAAGGAATATTTCAAGCCCCCTGGGGCATTTTCTTTATCATACACATCAACACCAAAGGGAGCTTAGTTCTTGCCCATAAGCCCCCTCACAAAATGGAGAGCATAATCCGGCTCAGATATTATCCGGCTTGATTCCGAAGGATCCATAGACGAAAGCTCCTTACCCACCGCCTTTAGGAAGGCATACCCCAAAGCCATTACGGTTTCCTGGTTTTTCTTCATCAGACGCTTTTCCAGCTTTAAACGGCGCCTTTCAAGATCCGCTAGAAGCTCTTCTGGGCTTCTTCTGGGCCTCCTAGCCCTTTTAGGTTTTTCAGACGCGGAAGCGGACTTATCTGCCACTATACAACACCTCCAAACATAAAAATTATGATTGCAATCAAGTTACCTCATCTCATAGGATATGTCAACTAAAAATCAGATCAAGGTTTTTGCGTCAACAGTTTCTTTCCATTTCTCTTGTCCCATATCCCCAAGGACTCTCCATATAACCTTACCCCATACAAAGCCAGCATAACAAGGATTTAAACAACAGACCCACCCAGCCCCAATACATAAAAACTATGCACAAAAATGCTATACCTCTGCCTAACAACTAATTATTAGCCAGGGGTATAGCATATAAAACAAAAACTACTGCTTCCCATCAAACATCACCATGACAGGGATTGGGGAATTAGAATCAAGGGATGCATAAATGTATTGCAGCAAATAGAAGAGGTCCCCACCTGGGGGACCTCTTAACCTCTAATGCTGGCGGAGAGGGTGGGATTTGAACCCACGAGACGGCTCAGCACCGCCTAGACGATTTCGAGTCGCCCGCCTTCGACCACTCGGCCACCCCTCCGCAGATCATGAAGAAACGACGAGAATTATATTCAAAGCGCCGCAGGTTGTCCAGATCTGGAGCCCCTGCGGGATTCGAAAAATGCCCACAGCAAACGCCGCGACTCCTCAGCCCCATCACCCTCGAACACCCTGCAACGGAAGGGCTGCCTCGGATCCCTAAGCACATCATAAAGGGATCCGCACGCCCCAGCCCTTGGGTCCCTCAACGAAAAGTGGACCTCCCCTATACGGCTCTGCAATATGGCACCAGCGCACATAACACAGGGCTCCAACGTCACGTAGAGTGAAGCTCCGTCCAGACGCCAAGTCCTAAGGCGAGAACAGGCATCCCTTATGGCCACCATCTCCGCATGCCCAAATGGATCTCGGTCCACTTCCCTCACGTTCCTACCCCGGCCCACGACTAGACCGTCCATCACCACAACCGCCCCAACCGGCACATCGCCAGATTCAAAAGCAGCCCTAGCCTCCAGGAGGGCCTCACCCATAAAGGAAAGGTCCATTCGATCCATTAAAAAGACGGCAGGTTGCGCCCCGCAAATATCTCCGCCATTTCCTTCTTAATCTCCTGCTTTATACGCTTCTTCTCCCCCGGGAGAAGCGACTTCTTTCCGGTACCAAAAAGATAGTTATCCAGATCAAAGTCCTTTATTATCATCTTCGTGTTAAATATGTTCTCTTGGTATATATTAACATCAATAAACTGATAAAGCTCCCGGGTATCCTTGGATATGAAGTTCTGTATGGAGTTTATCTTATGATCCAGGAAGAACTTCTCCCCCGATATGTCCCGTGTAAAGCCCCTCACCCGATAGTCTATGATGGCAATATCCGGGGAGAAGGTGTGCAACAGGTAGTTGAGGGCCTTAAGGGGCGATATCCTGCCGCAGGTTGAGACGTCTATGTCGGCCCTGAACGTACATACACCACGGTCTGGATGGCTCTCCGGATAGGTGTGAACCGTTATATGGCTCTTGTCCAGATGAGCAAGATAGGTCTGAGGGAGGGGTCCGGGACTCTCGCCTTCATCCTGGTCCTGACAGTGGTCCCCCTGGCTCTCCCCCACCTTCTCCTCCGATATAAGCAACGCCACACTTGCTCCCTGGGGATCGTAATCCTGGTAGGCTACGTTCAAAATATTAGCCCCAATGATGTTGGCCACCTCTGTAAGTATGGTGGTCAACCGGGTGGCGTTGTACTCCTCATCTATGTAGTCTATGTAAGCGTTGCGATGCTCCGGAGTTTTAGCGTAGCATATATCGTACAGGTTGAAGCTCAAGGACTTAGTCAGGTTGTTGAAGCCGTAAAGCTTCAACTTCTTAAGCTTCTTGATCTTCTTCATGGGTTTGATTTCCAATGATCCATCCCCTTTCTGCAAGGCTCGTTTCCTGATAATCTAAGATCCGGAAAGTAAGAATAGCACATCTGCCAAGGGGCGCAAGGATCTTTATGATTAATTATCAGAAAGCACCCTACGCAGAGGCAAGAGGCGGTGCTACAGTTGGAACCATCGGTTTTGATCTTTGCCGTTTCCTATCTGATCCTCGCGGTGGGACAACCCCCAATCCTCCGCATAGACCGCACAGGGGCGGTCATAATAGGCGCCTCTCTAATGGTGTTCGTGGGGGCCATTTCAACGGAGGATGCATATAAATCCATAGACTACAGAACTCTGGCCACCCTATTCGGCCTTATGGTGCTGGTGGCACACTTCAGGCTATCCGGGACGGTAAACCTGCTGTCCGCTTGGCTACTTAAACGGGCAGGAACACCCAATGGCCTCCTCATCTTCGTCATCACCACCGCAGGGGCGCTGTCAGCCCTATTCGTAAACGATACCATATGCCTTTTGTTCACCCCCATGCTGCTAAGGTTAACCTACTCAATGGGGACCGACCCAAGACCTCATCTACTGGCCCTGTGCATGGCAGCCAACGTGGGAAGCGCTTCCACCATAACAGGAAACCCTCAAAACCTTATCATAGGCTTGGCTTCCGGCATCAGCTACGGGAAGTTCTTCGTGAACATGTTGATCCCATCCGCAGTGGGGCTTATCCTAACTTACTTTGTCATCAGGATGTCTTACAGGGAGCAGTTGACCGCACCAACGACACACCTAAGGGATGACGAAAGCTTCCCATACCACAAAGCCATGGTCATAAAGTTCACCATTTTAAGCACCGCTTGCCTGGCGGGCTTCTTCTCGGGATTGCCCATAGAGGTGGTTTCCATGGCCATAGCGTCGTGCTTCCTGATAACACGGCGAGTAAAACCCGAAAAGGTCTACCAGATGATAGACTTCAAGCTCCTGCTCCTTTTCATAGGTTTGTTCGTGATAATGGGTGGCTTCCAGAGGTCTAAGGCATTTGCATGGCTATCCAGCTTCAGCGCCGTAGCTTTGACAGGGAGCACCTCCCTATCTCTTATATCCGCCGGGTTGTCTAACCTGGTAAGCAACGTCCCCGCAGTTATGCTCCTCAAACCCCTGGTAAAAGCCATGGACCTTGGAGATAGGGGATGGCTAATCCTAGCCATGAGCTCCACCTTCGCAGGAAACCTCACCGTACTTGGATCCATAGCTAACATAATAGTCATTGAAGGCGCATCCGGCAGGGTCAGAATATCCTCCCTGGAACACCTCAATGTCGGGCTTCCAGTAACAATCGGCAGCATAGCTTTCGGCATCTGGTGGCTGAACAATTTCTACATCAGATGAATAATGAATATGGAGTGATAGGTCGTGGACGACAACTCCCACGGGATAGTTTCAACCCCCCTGGGCCTCATCATGATAACCGCAGAAGGGGATGCAATCACAGAAATCAAGGTCATAGGGGAACAAGAAGCCAAGGACTATTACCCCTCCCCTTTGGTACGAAACGCCATGGATCAACTCCGTGAGTACTTCGAAGGGGCAAGAAAGGTGTTTCATCTTAAGACAGCCCCAAGGGGAACGTCATTTCAACGCAGGGTTTTTAATGCGTTGGCGGAGATACCCTATGGCCTCACCAGAACCTATGGGGATATTGCATCCTCAATTGGGTCCCCAATGGGCGCAAGGGCAGTTGGAAGGGCCTGCGCTGCTAACCCGATACTAATAGTAATACCGTGCCATAGGGTGTTGGGTCGCACTGGGCTCGGGGGCTTCTCTGCCCCTGGGGGGCTTGAGGCCAAGATGCTCCTCCTGAACTTGGAAAAACCCGGCGCTGGGGCTAAAACCCATGGGGACTGAACCTAATTGAGCACCTAAACAACGATTGAAGACCGGGCAAGCAGCGAAGTAGGGACGGAAGGCCGGAAGGGGGGGCAAAATAAAAAAGGCCCCTAAGGGCCTATAAATCATGGCGTGCCCGCCGGGATTCGAACCCGGGACCTTTGGCTCCGGAGGCCAACACTCTATCCAGCTGAGCTACGGACACGCTTGACGGTGCATATATTACCACGGGGAAGGGCAAAGCGCAACCTTACCCTGGCTTTAACTTTTTGATCACCTGGCAAAACGCACCACCGTTACGCCATGCCCTCCCTCGCCGGGACCCCCAAGGCGAAAAGACTCCACGAAAGGCATGCGCCTTAGAAGGTCATGAACCGCCCTCCTGAGAATACCCTCTCCCCGTCCATGTATTATCACCACTTCACCGTAACCAACACGATAGGCCTGATCTATGTACTTCTCCACTATGGGCATCGCCTCGTCCAGCGTCATTCCCCTTATCATTATGGAACTGGAGACCTTATCGGGGGTTGATACGGTAACCTTAGGTTGCGGCACCGTGACAGGAGATGACGATGGGATAAGATCTTTAAGCGGAACCTTTATCCTCATGGCTCCAGACACAACAACCCCATGATCTCCATCTATCTCCGCCAGCTCGCCCTTCACGGCGCTTCCTCTTATCTTCACCCCATCACCAACCGACAGCTGCCAATCCAAGACAGGAGAGGGCAGATCAAAAACCTCAGAGCCTAGTTTATCTAAAGCGGCAGCGGCATGTCTCACCTTATCCCTTCCCCTCTGATAGGCTCTCTGGGCTTCCGCATGGGACTTCTTGCGAAGCTCTCCTAAAAGGGACTTAGCTTCTTCCTCCGCTTGATGTACTATACCCTCAGCCCTAACCTTAGCTTCCCTTATTATGGATTCCGAATCCGAAAGAACCTTTCCATACTTAGCCAAGTAATCCCGCTTCATGGAATCCAGTTCTGCCTTTAAGGTCTCTACATCCTTAAGTTTCAGATCCAAATCCCTTTGGCGCTCCTCTAACCCTCTTAGGAGAAGATCCACCCCCGCCGGGGCCCTGCCCATCTCCTCCCTTGCCCTATCTATAACCTCAAGGGGCATCTTAAGCCTTTCAGCTATGAGTATGGCGTTGCTGCTGCCAGGTATTCCCATAAGCAGCCTGTATGTGGGAGACAACGTGACGGGATCGAACTCCATAGACGCGGCCTCAACTCGGGGGGTCGTCATAGCAAAATGCTTTATCCTGTTGTGATGCGTCGTGGCGATCAAAAGACACTTCCGTCGCAGGAAGTACTCCAACACCGCAACCCCCAACGCAGATCCCTCTTCTGGGTCCGTACCAGCTCCCAACTCATCCAGCAACACCAATGACCTATCGGTCACTTGGTCCATTATGTGTCTGAGCTGATTTATATGCCCACTGAACGTAGAAAGGTTCTGTTCTATGCTCTGCTCGTCCCCTATGTCGGCAAACAGCTCCCCGATGTCCCCGACCTTGGTACCCTCCGAACAAGGAATCGGGAACCCCAGCCATGCAAGGTATACCACAACTCCTGCGGTCTTGAGTGCAACGGTTTTGCCACCAGTGTTTGGGCCCGTTATCACGAGCATTCTGAACCTATCCCCGCAGGAAATATCCAAGGGCACCGCCCTATCATCCAGAAGAGGGTGCTTGGCTCCTTTAAGGCAAAAGCTTCTGTCCATCGTCACTTCTGGAACAGTCCACTTCTTGGATCCCATCACATCCACCTGTGCCCAAAGGAGATCCACGGCGCCCAATGCCTCATCGGTGTTCATCAAAGCACCCTCACGGACCAACAGCATCTCCGTCAATTCCTTAAGGATTCTCTCCTCCTCTTCGCATTCCTCGCCAGTAAGCAAGGACATACGGTTGTTTAAAGGCAAAAGCTGAGAGGGCTCCACGTAGACGCTGCTACCCGAGGAAGACCTTTCTGTGACTATACCCGGGAAAGTCCCAGCCATGTCAGACCTAACCAGGGCAGAGAACCTTCCGTTCCGAAGCACAAGCACCTTATCCTGCAACATGGACGCCAAGTGAGGGCTGGACAGTATGTCGTTCCATCGGCTCCTAACCTGAGCACGGATATCCCTCATCTTCTGGCGTATATCCCTAAGCCTGTCTGAAGCCCCATCGTAAAGGCCGCCATCCTCGTCAAGCACCTCCAGACGAGAAAGTTCCTCCTCCCAGTCTGGGAAGCACCTGACAAGATCCCGCAATGCCTCGAACTCCAAGGAGTCCTCTTTAAGCCTGGCCTTTATCCTGGCGGCCAGCCAGAGGTTGATCCTGAAACGAACTAGCTCAGCTCCGCTCAGCCAGCCGTACGATTTTGCCTCCCTTATGAGTCCATCCAATGGAGCAGCCCGGTAATCCCAAGGGTAGTCCCCCCTCCTAAGGACAGCGGACTCAAAGGCCCTTAGAACATCAAACCGCCGCTCTAAAGCCCCCACATCCCCCGCCGGAGACAACGACAACGCCCTTCTAACCCCAAGTTCTCCCCGGCAAAGACGACTAACGATGCCCAGGACCTTGTCTACCTCAAGGACCCTGTATGTATTGGCATCACATATCAAAATATCTCACCCCTAAATTCTCCAGGAAGAGGTACATCAACGAGGCAATCCCGGCATCAAGCCCCCATGTGGGACAACGCCCATGACATCGAAGAGGCCGCTAATAAGTTCCTGGTGGGACGACACCGCGCTTAAAAAGAAGCTTCGTTCCTCCCAACCAGGCGCCAGGAAGGGAGACACCGCCCTACCCATCACAAATAAGATCAGCACCAACAAGGCCAGCTTAACGGCCCCAAAGGCGCCCCCAAGAAGTCTATCCAGCAATGAAAGATTGGCCTTTGAAATTATGGATTTAACAACCCCACCCAGGGCCCTGCATAGCACAACGGAGGCGGCCCCAACCAAAACAAAAGCGAGGATGGAGCACCCAAAGGGCGGGATGCCCATCTCCACCAGAAGGGGGATAAGAGACTTTGAATAGCGGGCCGCCAGGACAAACCCTAACGCCAACCCCAACAAGGACGCCAACTCCGCCACAAAGCCCCTAAAGACACCCCTCAGTATCCAAACTCCCCCCGCGAAAGCAAGAATCCAGTCGAGGGGGGACCATGGCAAAGCAGTCACTCCAGATCCTCCTCCACCAGCCCTTCAAGGTCACGCTGAACCCTTAACAACTGGCTTGACAACGTCATGGAGGCCAAAAAAAGCCTCTCGTCCTGGCTGAGTGAGGAATCCAAAGAGTCCACCAAGGATCTCACAAGGCTTGCAGCCCTTTGGACCTCCTCCTCTTCCAAGGACGTAACTATGGGATATGATTTCTTGCCCACCAACAGGACGAGACGTCGCTCCATAGTACCCCCTTGGGGCTACTGACGACCGGCAGGATCCTCGGGGAGCAAGGACCTTATCTTGCCGAAAAGGTCCCCTATCCTCTGTTCCTGCTGCTGGAGCTCCTTCTGAAGAGCCGTCTTCTCCCTTTCCAGCTGCTCTACCGCCCTCTGCATCTCCTTCTTAATCCGAATGAGCTCCAGATCCTTCTCCTGAAGCTGGGACTTAAGGGAAGCCACCTCTGCCAAAGCGGAGTCCCTCTCCTTTTGAAGAAGGGAGATCTTAGCCCCCAAACGATCCACCAAACGCTCTATCTGCTCAAACTGCTGGGTCACGACGAACAGTCCTCCTTCCCCTTTACCTTAGGGAGTATCCCCTGTCCTGAAGTTTCTGTCTGAGGGCAAAATGGACCTGGTCCACCTCATCATCCCGCAATGTCCGCTCCGGGTGACGATATACCACAGAAAAAGCCAAGCTCTTACATCCCTCAGGCAGCCCCTTGCCCATGTAAACATCAAACAGCTCCACCGCAACCGCCAGATTGGGATCCATAAGCTCCCTTATCACTTCTTCCACCTGAACTGCAGGAACATCCGACGCCACCATTATGGCCATGTCCCTGCTAACCGAAGGAAACTTGGAGGAACCGCCAAACCTCGGCAGGGGACCATTCAAAAGACCATCGGTGTTAAGCTCAAAGACGAAGACCCCTTCATCAGCCCCAAGTTCCCTCTCGATGGAGGGTTTAAGCCTGCATAGGAAGCCTATCCTTCTACCGTCAACAACAACGTGAGCCGTCTGTCCGGCATGTCCGAACGGCTCGCGGCCTCTTATCCAAACCGCTTTCACCCCCGCCGACTCCAGCATGGCTTCCACGTCGGCCTTGATGGAGAAGAAATCCTCTACAACCCTTTCCCCGTGCACGGATCTGGTGTCCTTACCCACGAAAACCAAACCCGCCACGTGGTGGCTCTCCCCCTCCGAAACGAACACGTTCCCCGTCTCAAAAATCCTTACGGGCTTTCTCCATCCGGAACTCAGATTCCCCCTAAGACCTCTTATCAATCCAACGGCGATAAGGGGCCTCATGATCAGATGCTCCCTGCTTATGGGGTTGACTATGCGTGGGGACCCCTCATGAGAAACCCCCAACTCCCCCAACTCTTCCGGGGATGTAAAACTATATGTCATTACTTCCACGTATCCTCTGGATATGGCCACACGCCGCAGGGAGTTGGACAGTTCAAAAGCCCTTGGAACAATCCCTCTGCCCCTCAGGTTGCCAGGGATTCTGGGCTCCACCAGATGGTATCCCCTGACCCGGCCCACTTCCTCAATAAGGTCCTCCTCTCCCTCCACATCGCTCCTCCAGGAAGGCACTGAGAAAACCGCGTGGGAGGAGGAAATTTCTTCCCTCTCAAACCCAAGGGATTCCAGGATGCAAGCGGCCTGCTCCAGGGAGTCCATAAGCAAAACCCGCTTAAGGGAGGAAAGCCGAAGGGATATGCGACGATCAATGCGGAAATCCCTTTGGTGCTCAAGGAAGCCTCTCCCAACTACCACGGCTCCCCCGTAGGACATCTTCCCCAATGCGTACAAGGCCGCGACCTCGCTGACATTCCAATCAACCGACCTGCTGTATCGGAACGCCGCCTGGCTGCTTATCCCGAGTCTTCTGGAGGTTACGCTGACCCTGGCAGGATCGAAAACCGCCGACTCCAGCAAGATCGCCTTGGTATCCTTCTTAACCTCCGCATCCTCCCCCCCCATAACGCCGGCTATGGCGATGGGGACGCCGCTGCTGCAAATAATGAGGTCTTTGTCCTGAAGCTCCCGATCCCTTCCATCCAAAGTCCTTAAGGTCTCTCCCGCAACGGCTCCCCTTACCTCCACAGATCCCGACGGCAACCGGTTTGCATCAAAGGCATGGAGCGGGTGGCCGAACAACAGCATTGCCAGGTTAGTGGGATCCACAACGTTATTAAGGGGCCTCATGCCCGACAGCACCAGCTTGAGCCTGTCGAAAAATTGAGATTCCCCAAGGAATTTAACTTCGCAGAAACCTAAAAGGTACTTCCAGCAGCCATCATCACAAACCTTCAGCTGGAAGCGAGAAGACCAATCCTCATCGGACCAGTTTATGTCAGGCATTTCAACGGGCAGGAGCTTACCGCCGGTAAGGGCCGAAACTTCCCTGGCAACCCCAATCATGGAGCACAGGTCGCCCCTGTTGGGAGTTATAGAAAGATCCAGCACCGGCTGATCCAACTCCGCCCAGCTGAGAAAATCCTCCCCCAAGGGGGCGTCGGAGGGAAGCTTAAGGAGCCCGCCGGAGGCATCAAGCCCCTCCAGTCCGAGCTCTTCGCAGGACAACAACATCCCATGGCTATCCACACCGTTGAAGGATCTCACCGAAAGCTCCGCACCATCGCATATCCTAGCTCCAGGGGGGGCATAGGGGAACAAGCCCCCCTTCTCCACGTTGCGGGCACCGGTTACAACCGTGGCATTGCCGGAACGATAGTTTACCTTCGCCACCGAAAGGCTGGGCTTAGATGGATGCAGCGCCACATCTTCCACTTGAGCTATGAGGATGCCGCTGGAAGCGCCGACGGGTTTTATGACCTCCTCCACTTCCGTGCCCGTCATGGTAAGGCAGTCTATCAATCCATCCAGCGAAACGTTTATTTCCACAAGTTTTCTAAGCCATCCAAGATGCACTCTCATCGGGCCATTCCTCCGATTAAGTAAGAGAGATCCGCCTCAAACAGTGGTCTTAAGTCGGATAGACCATACTTCAGCATGGCAATCCTATCAACTCCCATGCCCCATGCAAAACCGCCAAACCTCTCAGGATCCACTCCACCGCTCCTTAGGACGTTGGGGTGCACCATACCGGCACCGAGGATCTCAAGCCAGCCGGTACCTTTGCAAACCCGGCAAGACGGGTTCGCCCCACCGCAGACAACGCATTCCACATCCATCTCTATCGATGGTTCGGTAAAAGGGAAGTAGCTGCCCCTAAAACGGGATTTAAGGGGCTTCCCAAATATGGAATCCACAAAGACCTGGAGGCATCCTTTGAGATCCGCCACCGACACGTTCTCATCGAGCAACAGTCCCTCCACCTGATGGAACATGGGGGAGTGGGTGGGGTCGCTATCCCTTCGGTAGACCCTTCCGGGGATCACTATCCTAAGGGGGGCTCCCATGGACAGCATGGACCGAACCTGAACTGGTGAAGTGTGGGTTCGAAGAAGCTTATCGTCTCTAAGGAAGAACGTATCCTGCATGTCCCTTGCGGGATGGTGGGCCTTGAAGTTGAGGGCTTCAAAGTTGTAGAAATCGGTCTCTATCTCAGGGCCAGTGGCTACCGAGAAGCCGAGGGACACGAAGATGGAAACTATGTCCTCCATGGTCTGGGCCACTGGATGAAACCTCCCCAGCGGACGACCGGCGGGGGGGAGAGACACGTCAAGTACGTTGCCCTCTTCCTCCTGAACCTCCTTTATCTTAAGGAGCTCCTCCAGCCTCTCCCTAACCTGGAGCTCGCATCTGTCCTTGATGATGTTTAATTCCTTGCCAACCCTTGGTTTATCATCCCTAGGCACGTCCCCAAGGGATCTCATGAGAAGCGTGAGAGCCCCCTTACGACCAAGGTACTTAACCATGACCGCTTCCACGGCCTCCGGGGCCCTTGCTGAAGCCAACTCCTCTTCCAGGGCTCTTCGAATCTCAACGGCCTCGGCCACAAGATCCCTCACATGCCTCACCCTTCCTTGCTTAGCTTATTCATGAAACGGGACACGTCCGCATCGGTACCCGCTATCCAGAGATTGTCCATGGCTGAGACCTCGGTGTCTCCCTTGGGAACGTACCTCTTGCCGTCCCGTTCAGCGAATAATACCAGAACACCGTAGCGTTTTGTAAGGTCCAGGTCCCTTAAAGACCTGCCAGCCAAACGAGCCCCCTCCACCTGAGCTATGGTTATCTCCGAGTCGCCTCCGAAGTGGAAATAACTCATCCAAGGGCGTACGATCTGATCCGCTATTACTATGCCCATCTCCCTCTCTGGGTAGAAGACCTTGGTCGCCCCAACCCTTTCCAACACCTTGGCGTGAAGGGCATTGGTGGCCCTGGCCCAAACCGAAACCCCCAGGTCCTTCAGTATGGCGGTGGCAAGCACGCTGGCTTCGAGTCCCTCTCCTATGGCTACCACCGCGATATCAACTTCCTTAGCACCGACCTTTATCAGGGCCTCTTCGTCAGAGGCATCTAACTGGGCCACGTACTCCAGGCTCTCCGCTAAAGCTTCAACCCTGGCGCGAACTCGGTCAACCCCTATAACCCTATGGCCAAGATCCGTAAGCCTAAGACACAGGGACTGCCCAAAACGCCCAAGACCCACGACCAACACCGTTTTCTTCTTTTCCATAAGTAACCCTCTCTTCAACCTATGGGCATGTTAATCCCCGGCAAAAAAACCCTGCCGGGGACGTGGCGTCTAAAAAGGGAGTACATGAACGTTACGATCCCAACCCTACCCCAATACATGAGCAAGATCAGAACGAACTTCCCCTCCGGCGTAAGTTTAGAGGTGATCCCAAGGGAAAGCCCCACCGTCCCCATGGCGGAGAAGGCCTCAAAGATGAGTGCCGACATGGGCATAGACTCAAAAACGGTCAACATGCACACCGCAAGGAATATGGCCAGGGTATAGAGCATAGAGACCGTAAGGGCCTTTCTTTGAAGCCTGGAGTCCACGCTTCGCCCCGCTAAGGTAACCTCCCCCAACCCCTTCACCTCAGAAATACAGCTGGACCACAGTACCGCAATGGTGGTGGTTTTAACACCTCCCCCAGTTGATGAAGGGCTAGCCCCAACCCACATGAGAAATACGGTAACAACCAAAGACAAACCGGAAAGGGAGGTCATGGGCAGGGAGTTAAATCCAGCAGTTCTTGGAGTTACACTGCAAAAGACCGCGTTCATCAACTTTTCCCACACGGGCATTCCCCTCATAGCGCCGCTGAACTCACTGAGCGAGAACAGAACCGTTCCCGTGATTATGAGCCAAGCGGTGGATTTAAGCACCACCACCGAGTATGGGGTTGGCCTCCACCTCCGCGCCCTTAAGCACCTTAGAACGTCATCCACCACCGGGAAACCCAGACCTCCGACGACTATGAGCAAGGTTATGGGCATCATAACCAAGAAGTTCCCGGAGAAGCCCACCAGGCTGTCCGAATAAGGGGAGAAACCGGCGTTGCAGAACGCGCTGATCGAATGGAAAACCGCCATGTAAAGAGCCCTGCCCGCAGTTTCCTTACTAAGGAACCCAAAGAACAGCGGCACCACCATCAAGGCTTCTGTAAATAATGATATTCTAAAAACCCTTAAAAGCAATCTGATCGCACCGCTAGGAGTATCAAGCCCCATGCTCTCCGCCCATATAAGCCTCTCTTTGATGCTTATCCTGGCCCCCAAGGCCACGGCAAAGGCAGTGGTGGCGGTCATCACCCCAAGACCGCCTATTTGGATGAGAGCTAGCAACACCACCTGGGAAGCCACTGGAAGGTCACGGCCCACATCCAGGGTAGACAGCCCCGTAACACACACCGCAGAGGTTGACGTAAAAAGGGCGTCCAAGAAATCTATGGGCATGGAGTGTAAAATACCTATCCCCCAAAGTGCAAGGGCTCCCGCCACTATGAGCGACAGGAACCCAAACACCAGCCAAAGCTCTGGCCTGAAAGAGCTATAGGATCTCATCACAGAAGACCGTTGCTAACGGCCCAACGCCTCCCTGGCCTTGGAAACCAACGCACCAAAAGCGCTGGCATCGTTAACCGCCAGATCCGCCAACATCTTGCGGTTGACCTCAATGCCGCCCTTCTTCAGTCCCGCGATAAGGGAGTTGTAGCTCATGCCGTGCATCCTGGCCGCCGCGTTGATACGGATTATCCACAACTTGCGGAAATCCCGCTTCTTTGCCCTGCGGTCGTGATAAGCCTTGGAAAGGGCGTGCAGAAACGCCTCCCTAGCCCTGCGGTAAACGTTCTTCTTCCTTCCCCAAAAACCCTTGGTTATGCTGAAAAGCTTCTTCTGCTTCCTGCGGCTTGCGCTGGAGCCCTTAACCCTCATTTAGAGTTCACCTCTTCCCGGATTTCGTAGCTTAAGCGTAGGGGAGCAACTTCTTGACGTTCTCGCCAAGAGTTCCGCCGAGCACGCCCTTCTGGCGCAACCGGCGACGGCGCTTGGCATTCTTGCACTCCAAAAGATGGCTCCTGCCGCTCTTCTTGAACACAAGCTTGCCGGACCCGCTTATGGAAAACCGCTTCTTAGCACCCGAATGAGTCTTAACCTTAGGCAATTTAGTCCCTCCTCAAGATTCGTTTGACGAAACGTCCGTCGAACTGGAATCAACCTTTGGGTTCCGGGGGCGGGCGGACTTAGAACCATCGAGATCCTTAGACGAAGACTGCACCAAAGGCGCTATCATCATCCTCATATAGGACCCCTCCATCCTGGGTTCCATCTCAACCTTACCCAGGTCTGCCACGTCCTTTCGGACCCTGTCAAGCACCTCACGCCCCTTGTCCAAAAAGGCCATCTCCCTGCCCCTGAAGAAAACCGAGACCTTGACCCTGTGTCCATCCTCAAGGAAGTCCCTTACGGCCCTAACCTTGAAGGAGTAATCGTGGACATCGATCTTAGGCCTCATCTTTATCTCCTTGAGGGCCTGGCTCTTCTGCTTCTTGCGGGCGTCCTTGTCCCTCTTCTGCTGCTGGAACCGATACTTGCCGTAGTCCATGATCTTGCAGACCGGCGGCTTCGCAAGGGGGGCCACCTCTACCAAATCCAGATCCCTCTCCTCGGCCATCCGCAAGGCCTCCCGAAGAGGAACCACCCCCACCTTCACGTTCTGATCATCGATCAGAAGCACCTCCGCCGCACGAATCTCCAGATTGACGCGGGGTTCATCATCCTTGAAACTTATAGCACGCCACCTCCTATTATTAAGCTGCTTCCTCACACAACAAAAAAGCTGGACGCCGAAAGCGCCCAGCCTAAAACGAACTTCCGCTTCGATGCAGGCAACCCGACGCCTTAGGCGGCAGGTGAGAGGGCGCACATCCTCTTCTTTAAAAAACTGAAGGCATTTACCCACAGCTCTAGAAGCATATCACAGGCAAACCATCATTGCAAGTTTTCCAGGAGCCTCAAGGACATACCTTTTATTACTGTATTTATCTTGGACGAAACTCCTGATCCAACGCCTCCTTCAAGGACTCAAGCGACATGGCGCCAAGATCGCCCTTGGCCCTGTGGCGCACCGCCACGGTGGAGGATTCCGCCTCCTTGCCACCTATAACCAGCATGTAGGGAACCTTGGAAATCTGGGCATCCCTTATCTTCTTACCCAGCTTCTCGTCCCTCCAATCCACCTCGGTCCTTACACCCCAACTCCTAAGGACCTGGTCTACCCTTGAAGCATAGTCCCCCTGCTCGGGTTTCACAGGAAGGATCTTCACCTGCACCGGCGCAAGCCAGAAGGGAAAGGCCCCCGCATAATGCTCTATGAGGATGCCAAGGAATCTCTCAAGGCTGCCGAACACAGTACGGTGGATCATAACAGGCCTATGCTCCATGCCATCGGCCCCCACGTAGAACACGTCGAACTTCTCCGGCATCTGAAAATCCAACTGTATGGTACCACACTGCCAAGTCCTGCCTATGGAGTCCTCTAGATGGAAGTCTATCTTGGGTCCATAAAAGGCCCCATCCCCGGGGTTAACCTTATACTCCGTACCGGTGGTCTCCAGGGTCTCCCGGAGCTTATCCTCCGCCAAATTCCACATCTCAAGGCTCCCCATGTAGTTCTCTGGCCGGGTGGATAGCTCAACCCTGTACGGGAATCCAAAAACATCCTTGTAAACGTACCTCATAAGATCTATTACCCCTGCGATCTCATCCCCTACCTGATCAGGGGTACAGTATATGTGGGCATCGTCCTGGGTAAAACAACGAACCCGCATAAGCCCGTGAAGGACCCCGGATCTCTCGTGCCGGTGAACTATACCCAGCTCGGACATCCGCAACGGCAAGTCCCGGTAGCTCCTGGTGGAGCTCTTAAAAACCAATATGCCCCCCGGACAGTTCATGGGCTTTACCGCGAAGGGCCTTTCGTCAATGGAGGTAAAGTACATGTTCTCCCTGTAGTGATCCCAGTGGCCGGACCTCTCCCACAGGCTCCTGTCCAGTATCAGGGGAGTACGGATCTCAAGGTACCCCCTACGCTTGTGCTCCCTCTTCCAAAAGTCCACCAATTCGTTTAGAATCACCATCCCCTTAGGATGGAAGAAGGGGAAACCCGGCCCCTCCTGCTGGATGCTGAATATATCCAGCTCCCGGCCCAGCTTTCGGTGGTCCCGCTGCCGAGCCTCCTCAAGCCTCGCAAGATAAAGATCAAGGGCCTCTTTGCAATGAAAAGCGGTACCGTATATGCGGGTAAGCATTACATTCTTCTCATCACCCCGCCAATAGGCCCCCGCGAGGGAAAGGAGCTTGAAATTCTCAATAACTCCAGTGGATTTGACATGAGGCCCCCTGCAAAGGTCCACAAACTCTCCCTGTCTGTAGAGCGAAACTACATCATCCTGGATCTCCCGAATCAACTCAACCTTGAAGCCCTCCCCCCTCTTGGAAAACAACTCCAAGGCCTCATCCTTGGGCAGGGAAACTCGTTCTATTGGAAGATCCTCTTTGGATATGCGGCGCATCTCCTCCTCTATGCGCGGCAAGTCTTCATCGGTTATGGGAACCGGGAACAGGATGTCGTAATAGAACCCGTCCTTTATGGCAGGGCCTATACCAAGTTTGGCGCCGGGGAAAAGACACAAAACCGCCTGGGCCATAAGATGGGACGCCGAATGCCTTATGACATCCAATCCCTCTGGAGAATCGGCGGCTATGGGCTCCACCGCCCCACCCTCAAGCAGGGCCCCAAGGTCTACGGGGGCACCGTCCACTTTCGCTGCCACCACCCCATCAAGCGAAAATCCAAGGGCCAAAAGGACCTCAAGGGCCTTCATGGGGCCTCCCTCCACGCGCCTCTCACCGGAAGCATCCACAAAAAACGCCATGCCAATCCCTCCATGTAAGGGCATCAAGCCCTATCCCTACATCTTTAACGTACATTGTACCACGCAGGCCGCCGCTATCCACAAAATATGGGCAACTAAAATAAACATAATGCATAAAAGTCACAACTTTTGGTCTTGCGCTGAACATTGGTATGTATTATCCTGTATTCCGTAACCCACATGGCGTCAGCAAGGCGCCCATTTCTCTTATTACACCGAAGAAGGGAGGTGCCACTGCAAGTTCCCCTAAGGCCTTTCCTTTCAACTACATCAGAGAAAAAGGAGGTTAAGGAGCATGGCGGAACAGATCAAGGGACAGAACGAACAATGGTCTAGCAGGTGGGGACTGGTTTTTGCCGCCATAGGCATGGCGGTGGGCACCGGCAACATATGGAGGTTCCCCCGGGTGGCCGCCACCAATGGCGGAGGAGCTTTTTACATAGCCTATTTCCTGGCGCTGTTCCTTTGGGCCATACCCCTTCTGTGCGCCGAGGCAGTTTGGGGCAAGTCCACAAGAATGGGGGTCATAGGATCCTGGAAGGAGATGCTGGGACGCAAATGGACCTGGGTAGGCGGCTTCATCGCCTGGGTATGCCTTGCCATAACCTTTTACTACGCGGTCGTCATCGGCTGGTGCATTAGGTACTTCATATATGCGGTTTCCGGAGTCATAAAACCAGGGCTGGACACGGAGGCGCTTTGGAAGAACTTCATCAACGACCCCATGGCGGGGCTAATCTTCTTCGCCATAGCGGTGGCCATGTCCCTCTTCATATGCCTTGCGGGGGTCCAAAACGGACTTGAGCGGGCCAATAAGATAATGATACCCTCCATCTTCGTGCTGCTGATATTCCTCGCCGTAAGAGCAAACTTCCTTCCTAACTCCTGGAAGGGGCTTGAGTACCTTTTCACCATAAGGATGGAAGACGTGCTCAAGGCAAGGACTTACCTGGAGGCCTTCACCCAGGTGGCTTGGTCCACCGGGGCTGGATGGGGGCTATTCCTGACCTACTACGTTTACGCAGGCAAGAAGGAGGACATACTTCTTAACTCCATAACCACTGGTTTTGCTGACACCACCGCAGCATCGCTGGCCGCCCTTTGCGTGATACCCACCATATTTGCCTTCTCTCCGGATCCCATGGCGGCGGTAAAGTCCGGCAACAACGGCATAGCCTTCATCCACCTGACCAAACTATTCGCTGAAATACCCGGCGGAGTCATAATGGCCATAGCGTTCTTCCTGGCCCTCATAATGGCGGCCTTGAGCTCGGAGATATCCATGATGGAGCTTGGATGCCGCATATTGGCCGACGCAGGATGGGACAGGAAAAAGGCCGCGTGGACCGTTGGCATCGCATGCCTTATCTGCGGCGCACCCTCTGCCATGAACAACACGTTCTTCGAGAACCAGGACTGGGTATGGGGCGTTGGGCTCCTCATATCAGGGCTTCTCTTCTCCATCGGCGCGATGAAGGTGGGAGTCAAGAAACTGTGGGTAGAGTGGATCGAACCCTGCTCAGACGTGAAAGTTGAGTGGATGTGGAGTTTGGTAAAGCTCTTCCCCCTGTGGTTCGTGATAATCTTCGGATGGTGGCTCAAGCAATCCATAAGCTGGTACCCTGGCGAGTGGTACAAGTTCCTGCCCATATCAAAGTACACCTACACCCCTGGCACCATGTTCGTCCAGTGGGCCATAGCGGCGGCAGTGTTCTATATCCTGAATAACTGGCTGGCGGATACCATGAAGTACAAGCTCCAGGCCAAGGACTAGGGGGGATTTAGCATGTGGAAGGTCACGATGGTCGTTATACTAGGCCTTGTGTTTGGAGGGTTTGCATGGTGTCTTTGGAGCGCCATGAAGGCGGAGGAAAGAAAGAAGGCTTAGGCCGGAGGGCCTCCTCGCG
This sequence comes from Thermanaerothrix sp., assembly GCA_026417795.1. Taxonomy (NCBI): domain Bacteria; kingdom Bacillati; phylum Chloroflexota; class Anaerolineae; order Anaerolineales; family Anaerolineaceae; genus Thermanaerothrix; species Thermanaerothrix sp. The sequence goes on along the minus strand of JAOACP010000001.1, from coordinate 70,904 downwards.
CTAACAAAGCGGGCACCGGGTAGATCCCCGGTGCCCGTCACTATGGCCACGACATAACGCACACAATGCCAGCTATCTTACCCCGGTACTGCCAAAACCCCCGGAGCTCCGGTCGGTTTCGGAGAGTTCCTCCACCTCCAAGAAAAGAGGCCTAAATACCGGGCACAACACCATTTGGGCTATCCTATCTCCCCTTTTAACCTCAAATGGCTGGGAGCCCGCGTTGTAAAGGATAACCCTTATCTCTCCGCGATAGTCCGCATCCACCGTTCCTGGGGAGTTAAGGACCATAACCTGATTCTTAAGGGCCAAACCACTCCTGCTGCGAACCTGAAACTCATACCCCGGCGGTATCTCCACGAAGAGGCCGGTCCCAAAGGACCTAACCTCCCCAGGCATCAAAATCCCCTCTTCGGCAGAACGCAGATCCACACCGGACGAATGGGGAGTCCCCTGAGACGGGAGGGGCAGGTCCTCCGCACCACTGCCCCTCTTTATCCTAACCTCAACGGAAGACATGCCCATGACCATCACCGATGGTGCTTGTCCCTTCGATCGCCGGAAGGCGAACGCCTATCCCCATCCCGGCGTCCCCCGGAAGCAGGCCTCTGGGAATTCCCGTCGGCCTTCAATGCGCCATACCGGATCTCCCTGGCCCGCTCAACCTCCACCTGAGCAGAAAGAGACGGATCCTTGGCGAGCTGGTCATAACGCTCTATAAGGCGGCGCCTTGAAAGGTTGATCCTGTTCATGTCGTCTATCTCCCGCACCACCACCAGGACCTCGTCGCCTATGGAGAAGGCGTCCTCTATCTTGGGTATGTGGTGGGTGCTTATCTCGCTAACGTGCAGCAACCCCTCTTTCCCCGGGAGAACTTCTATAAAGTAGCCAAAGCCCAACATCCTGGTAACTCTGCCCACGAAGATCTCCCCCGCCTGCACCTCTCGGGTAAGATCCGAGATCAGCTTTATGGCGTGGCTGGCAGCCTCTTCAGTCTGGGCGGCCACACAAACCCTGCCGTCATCCTGAACGTCCACCTTCGCTCCGGTCTGAGCTATTATGGATCTTATGGTCTTGCCGCCAGGGCCAATCACATCCCTTATCTTGTCAGGGTCTATGCTGATGGTCATTATCCTTGGGGCGTTGGGGGAAATCTGATCCCTGGGGCTCCTTATGGCGGAGTCCATTATGTCCAAAATCCGCATCCTGCCTTCCCTCGCTTGGGCTAGGGCCCGCTGCAGGATCTCCCTGGTTATACCCCCCGCCTTGTTGTCCATCTGAAGGGCGGTAACCCCATCCCTGGTTCCAGCCACCTTGAAGTCCATATCCCCATAGTGGTCCTCAAGACCCTGTATGTCCGTGAGTATGCAAACCCTGGAACCATCGGTGACCAGCCCCATAGCCACGCCAGCAACCGCCTTCTTTATTGGAACCCCGGCGTCCATCATTGACAGGCTACCGCCGCACACGCTGGCCATGGAGCTGGAACCGTTAGACTCCAGTATGTCGGAGACAACCCTCACCACATACGGGAACTCCTCTTCGGAGGGCAAAAGGGGGCGCAATGCCCTCTCCGCCAGGGCGCCGTGCCCTATCTCCCTGCGCCCTGGGCCGCGCATGGGGCGAACTTCCCCCACCGAATATGGAGGGAAGTTATAGTGCAGGAGGAACCTCTTCGCAGGTTCATCGTGCTTCAGCCCATCAAGGATCTGGTCATCCTCACCCATCATACCCAAGGTGGTAACCGCCAAGGCCTGGGTCTCTCCCCTGGTAAACAAGGCAGAACCATGAACCTTGGGCAGTATGCCCACCTCACAGGTTATGGGGCGCAACTGATCCATGGCTCGTCCATCGGCCCTCTTGGCCTCATCCAGGAGCAAGCGGCGGAGGCCCTTCTTAACCCACTCCTCTACCACTGACGACACGTAGGAACCACAGTCCGGATAGGATGCCTCAAAACGGTCCACAGCCCTCTTGGTTATCTCCGCCAAGGCATCCTTACGCTCCACCTTGCCGTGAATCTGGACCGCCTTGTATATGTCCTCCCGAAGCTCCTCCTCTATCCAGCGGTCTATCTCCTCAATCCTCAGGGGCTCAGGTATCTCCACCTTTGGCGTTCCCACCTGCTCCCTAAGGTCCCGAATGAAAGCCACTATGCGCTTTATCTCCCGATGGGCAAGCTCCATGGCGTCCACAAGGAGCTCCTCGGATACCTCGTTGGCCCCTGCTTCCACCATGGTGATTCCTCCATCATGCCCAGCCACCAGAAGATCCAAGGCGCTAACGCTCATCTGGGATTCCGTGGGGTTTACCACCAGCTGTCCGTCCACGAACCCTATCCTAACCGCCCCGATGGGGCCATCCCATGGAATGTCCGAAATGGACAACGCCGCTGAGGCGGCGTTTATGGCCAGCACGTTCGGCGGGTTTTGCTGATCCACCGACAGAACCGTGGCCACCACGTGCACATCGTTCCTCATGTGCTCCGGGAAGAGAGACCTTATTGACCTGTCCACCATTCTGCCGCTCAGTATGGCGGTCTCCGATGGACGTCCCTCACGTTTTATGAACCCACCGGGTATCTTGCCAGCAGAGTAAAACCTCTCCTCGTAGTCCACCAACAAGGGGAAGAAATCCAGCCCCTCCCTTGGCTTTTCCGACATGACGGACGTTACAAGAACAACCGTATCCCCATAACGGGCCAGAACGGCTCCGTTAGCCTGTTTGGCCATCCTGCCGGTTTCGAACGACAGGACCCGACCTCCTATTTCCATGCTTACAACCTTTGACATCAGTAATCCTCCCTGTCTTCCCATTCGATCTATGACGGTTAAGGATAGCACAAAATAAAAGGCGAGGCCAATTGGCCCCGCCTCAATACCTGGATCTTCACACCCAGGTTAGTGCCTAAGCCCCAGCTTCTGAACAAGGCTCTTGTAACGGCCGAAGTCCTTCTCCTTGAGATAAGAAAGCAACTTCCGCCTCTTACCAACCATCGCAAGAAGCCCCCTCCTGGAATGGAAGTCCTTCGGATGCTCCCGCATGTGCTCGGTAAGCTCCCTTATCCTGTGGGTCAAAATGGCCACCTGGACCTCGGGGGAACCGGTGTCCGCCCCGTGAACCTTAAACTCCTCGATTATCTTCTGCTTGGCTTCCTTGGATATCACGAAAACTCACTCCTCTAAATATCGTCCCTTAACCCAGGCCCAGGCATGCCATGGGTCCGCGTAAAGGGCAATGGTAAGTATATACCCACACCACCCAACCATCAAGGCAGGAGCAAGAAATTTAATTTAGGGTCTCGACAAAGTCCGCGGGGCTGTGCTAAGTTAATGAACAAGGTATAATTAAAAACCTGCGCCACAGCGCAACAGGAGGTAACGCCTATGAGACTTCTCATCGTTGAGGACAACGAGGATCTCTGCCAGCTTCTTAAGGAAGGCTTCGAGGAGGAAGGACATGTGGTTGATACCGCGGGGGACGGCAAGACCGCCTTTGAAATGGCGGTACCCGGGGGTTACGACTGCATAGTCCTTGACGTGATGCTTCCGGAGATGGACGGGTTTCAGGTGTTGGATAGGCTGCGGGACGAAGGCTGCAATACCCCGGTGATCATGCTCACCGCAAAGGACTCCATAGAAGATCGGGTAAGAGGCTTGGAGCAGGGCGCTGACGACTACCTTACCAAACCGTTTGATTTTAAGGAGCTCATGGCCAGGGTAAACGCTCTTGTAAGACGCAGTTCCGACCAGCGAAGGTCCATGCTTAAGTGCGGCCCCCTGACTCTGGACCCGGTGGCCCGGGAGTGCCGTGTGGGGGATATAAGGATACCCCTTCGTCGCAGGGAGTTCGACATACTGGAGCTCCTCATGCGCTATGAGAACCAGGTATTCAGCAGGGACAAGATAATATCCCACGTGTGGCAGAAGGAATACGACGGGACCAGCAACGTGGTGGACGTCCACATAAAGTACCTAAGGGACAAGTTGCGTCCTTTCAACCTAGACATGATGGTGGTAACCGTACGGGGGGTGGGCTACAAGGTTACCAACCCAGACGGCGACTAAGCCCGCCACGGACAGGGGAATTGAAATTCCACGTCTTATGGGGGTCTAAATGATCAGAAAGCTAACAAAACTTGTCAATAGTAATATCCTAAACTCCCTTTCAAAGACCCAGATACGGTCTGCGGTGTTAAAGACCCTTATGGGCGTGGCGCTGTTGCTGGGATTCTCGGTTCTCCTTCTCCTGCTGGCATCTCTTATGTGGCAGCAGGAGACGGCCCTTTTCTCCATCGATCGGGTTGTGGTTTTCACGTTCTCCCAGCCAGGCGTGGTAAGGGCTATACTCGCCTCAATTGCTCTTTGTGTTCCAGTTATATTCATCATGGCGGTCTTCGACGAGCTCCTCTACGAAAGACGAATCAAGCGGCTCTTCTGGGTTCTAAGGGACCTAGCAGACGGGGCTCGATCAAAGATGCCGGAACACATGCTTGGAGGATACGAGGAGGAGATCGGGGACCTGGTCCGCCACTATTCGGTGATAGCTAGAGAGAGCGGGGCGAGCTTAAGCAGCAGGTTCCTCTCCGACGCGGGGCACGAGATAAGAACTCCCCTAGCTATAATCAAGGGGCGCATCGAGTTGGCGCTGATGAAGGATCGCAACGCATCCTACTACAAGGAGAAGCTGGAAGACGTTCTAAGACAGGTTGGCCACCTGGAAATGCTTGTCAAGGGCTTGATGGAGCTGTCCCGCCTTGAGGGCGCCGATGGGGTGGACTTGCGGCCCACAGACCTGTCCGTGGTGGCCGAAGAGGCCATAGATTCCCTTGCGCCGCTTATATCATCAAAATCGATACGAATAAGAAGGTCCATGGAAGAAACCCCGGTGATGGGTGACGAGGACCTGCTGGTCAACATGTGCCGTCAAATAATCGAAAACGCCTGCAGGTACAGCCCCGCAGGGTCCTTCGTGGACGTGTCGGTGAGGGTGGATCGAAGGGGCGGAAGGGCCATCATATCCGTCACGGATTACGGGATAGGAATGGACGAAGAGACCGCTATAAATTGTTTCCAGCCATTCTGGAGGGAGGATGAATCCAGATCCAGCGGGGGACACGGCCTTGGCCTTACCATAGCCAAAAGGATAGCCTCCCTACACTCAGGATACATATCCGTGAAGTCCGCCCCGGGCAAGGGTAGCACCTTCACTTTTTCCATGCCTCTGGAGGATAACCTCGTATAAATCGCCCTACCCCATACCAAAACAAGCAAAAAATGGCAGGGATCGGGAATATCTCCCGGCCCCTGCCAGGGTATCGTCAGCTGGCTGACAAAAACATGGTGTTTCCCTTTCTCCATATCAACACCGCAAGGGATTTTAGATCCCCCTTAGCGATATTCTCCATGTCGGCAATGGAGCTTATCTTAACCCCGTTGAACTCCATTATCACGTCCCCTCTGGAAAGCCCAAGGGACTCCGCCCGGGACTTCGGGCTTACCTTAAGAACCACGACCCCTTGGATATCCGACGGTATGCCAAAGCTTGATCGAAGGCCTGAATCCAGAGCCCCTACAGCGGCCCCCATTACGTTAACCTCCGCAGCCCGTTTGTTTGAAGAAGGAAGTAGGTTGGGGACCCAAGACCTCCCGGATGAGGCATCCCCAAGGACCACGTCCACGGACATCTTCTTATCCCGCCGATAAAATTCAACTTTAACTTTAGTGCCCGCTACGAAGGACCGCACGAGGAACGTTAGGGACTTATCGTCCAGGACCTTCTTCCCACTCACAGATATGATCACATCTCCCCTTCGAAGCCCCGCTAAATCCGCCGGGGAGCCGGACTTTACGCTTGCCACGATGGCTCCATCCGATGTAGGCACCCCGTATGCCTTGGCAAAGGCGGGGTTGTTGGGCTGCACCATTACGCCAAGCCACCCTCTGCGAACTTCCCCATGCTTTATGAGATCATCAAGCACTTGTTTGGCCATGTTTATGGGAACCGCAAATCCTATCCCCTGGGCGTAGGGCACTATGGCGGTGTTTATCCCCACCACCTCACCCCTTAAGTTGATAAGTGGACCTCCGCTGTTGCCAGGGTTTATGGCCGCATCGGTCTGCAAGAAGCCCTGGAAGTTCATGTCCTCCGCCCTTATGGTCCTGTTCTTTGCGGATATGACACCAACCGTAACGCTGTTCTCCAGTCCCAAGGGGTTGCCTATGGCCACAACCCACTCTCCCACCTCAACGGCGTCAGAGTCTCCAAGCTTGAGGGCCGCTGCATCTTTGAGATCCGCCTTTATCACCGCCAGGTCAAAGGTGGGATCACGCCCCACCAGTTTTGCGGGAAGCTGACGGCCGTCCAACATGGTCACCGTTATCCTGTCAGCCCCTTCAACCACGTGGTTGTTGGTGAGGATATAGCCATCCTTGGTGACTATGAACCCCGATCCCTTGCCCTTCATCGGGACAACGCGGGTAAACTGTTTAAAGTGCTCTCCAAAAAACTGATTAAAGAAAGGGTCCTCCATTAACTCATCCGGAAACGGGCTGAAGGACTGTCTAACCATCTTTTCGGTGTCTATGTTAACCACCGAAGGCGCAGAGCGCTTGACCAACGGCACTATGGGATTGCCGGCGTATGGGTTGGAAGGGCCGGTCGGCACATCCGCAGAGGCCACGGAGGCCCCCACGGGAAGGCCCGCAGGATCGTTTAGCAGAGAATAGAGATATCCCCCAGCCATCCCGGCTGAGAATAGAACCGAAAGGGTGAGCAGGGACATCATGAGCTTCTTAAGTCCATCGCGGGGCAATAGGCTTCCTAAAGATTCTTTGATCCTCATGATCCACACCTCCCGTTTAGATTAAAGACCGCTGTCTTCTACCTCGCAGGGAGAAGACTACGTCATTTGACAATTACTGACATCGTCAATTATACCTAAAATCTTATCTGCGTGGGATCTCAACGGAAGGGGGCGTAAAAAAAAATGCGGGCAAACCTTTTAGTGTTCTCCATCCTTCTGGTGCTCCCGTTCAGTTTGAGCGCCATTCTAATAAGGTACAGGCAAAAGACAAGATGCCATCGTTAGCCGTAAACCTAATTGCCTTCAGCGGGTACACCCTGGCCATAATACTCCTAACAGGACAAACCTTCCCATGGCGGGACAGCATTAGAAGGTTCTACCTTGGCGGGAGGGACACGGGTGTCCTATTCAGCACCATGACCTTTTGCGCCACCTGGCTAAGCGCCGCATCCATCATTGGCTTCACCACCTGGATGATACACGACGGGATGGTGGCTTTCGCAGGATCCGTAAACGGCTGGCTGTTGGGGTTAATACCAATGCCCTTTGCGGTCCTAAGGCTAAGGGCGTCAAGAAGCGTAAGCGTGCCGGAATTCGTGGGCAAGTTTTACGAAGACAACAGGCTAGTAAAGCTTGGCGGCGCGGTGTTGCTCGCATCATACGTGCCATACATAGCAATACAGTTCAAGGCATTTGGGCTGGTGGCCTCCCACATGCTGGGGATACCATACGGGTTCAGCTCCACCGCCCTGGTGTACCTATTCGTACTTTACACCACCTTCGGAGGATACCAATCGGTTGTCAAGAGTGACGCATTGAACCTGCTGGTAATCATCGTGGGAGTTTTGGTGGCTGCAATTGAGTTAAACGTAAACCTAAAACCGTTTTGGCATGCCATAAGGGAAATCTCTGCTTCCTCACCGAGCAAACTCAACGTATGGGAATCTCCCACTGAATCCCTTCAGGTAATCAGCTCCGCACTAGCCTGGGGTCTTGGGGTCGCAGCAAACCCCCAATACGGGATAAGGATCATGGCTTGCAGGAAAGAGAGGGATGCGTTCGCAATGCTTTCCATATCCCCTGTGCTGATAGGCTTGGTATACCTGCTGTTGTCCTCCATGGCCCTCATCTTTTCATCAATTCCTTCCAACGTATTTCATGGCGCCCATCCAGAGGGGCTACTTCGGCTGTTGAGTTCCCAATGTCCCAGCTGGGCTGCAGGCCTTTTCTTCGTATCGGTGATGGCGGCAGCGGTCAGCACCGCCAACTCTCAGCTACTGCTCGCGGCATCCGCCGTATGTTACGACATTGGAGGGCTTGGGAAAGACAACGTACGCTTAACCCACACCAAAGAAACCCGACACGACCACTGGATGCTATTAAATCGCGGGGCTATACTTCTCATCGCCACAGTGGCGCTTCTTATAAGCCATATCCCTAACTACGACATAATGTTCGTGGGCCGCCTAAGCTGGACCTTCGTGGCTGTTTTCTTCCTAACCCCCATATACCTTCCAAGGAGGCTACGGCATAGGATGTCCTTCGCCATCCTTGGCTGGTCTTTGCTCATTCACACAGCCCTTTGCGGGTTAAGGATACCGCCGGAAGTAAGCATGCTCCTGACCCTGGGATTCCAAGGAATCGCAATAATTCCATGGAAAGAGATGCGGATAAGATGAAAACAGCCAACAAACCCTCCCTGGAGACCGTCTTAAAGGCCATCGTTACCATAGCAGTGGTGGGCGTAGCAGGAACCTTGCTTGCCCTGCAAATTAAAACCAGCCTGGAGATGGAGATAAAAAGAGCCCTTGACGACGCTCGCCTCGCCGGCGAAATAACCCGGAACCTATATTTTAACGAAACTGAAAGGGTGATTCAGCGACTTGCCCCAACTTTAATCCCATCCTCCCAAGGGGATATCGTGCTAAGGTCCAGGGATGGTGGAGCGATAAGGCTCCGCCTGAACCGATCTGAAATAATGGGCAAGGTGGTGGAAGAAAACAGGATCATCTTGGTTTGGGGCATAATAGCCCTGTTAGTTTCCCTGGAGCTGGCAATAGTCTTAGCTTACATGATTACATACCCCATAAGGCGACTCTCCTGGGCTATGGAGGCCATCGCCCGAGGAGACCACCAGACCGAAGCCCCGATAAAAGGGACTTTCATATACGAGCTGGAAACCCTTATAAGGTCATTCAACAGGATGGCCCTTCAGTTGCAAGAGTGGCAAAGGCTTCAATCCCAAATAAGCCGCATGGATAGACTGGTATCGATGGGAGAGATGGTATCAGGAGTAGCCCATGAGGTGCGAAATCCCTTGGCCGCAATGAAAATACACGTGGAGCTGCTCATGGAGATGCAGGATCGCTTGCCGAAGGAGGCCGTGGAAAACCTCGAATTCTTAGCAGGGGAACTTAACAGGATTTCTGACACTGTGGAGCGATTCCTGATTTTCGCAAGAACCCACAGGGGTAAGATGGAGCACCTTCCTATCGGTCAAGTGATATCCTGGGCCACTCACATGATGAGGTCCATAGCCACTTCTGGGACAATTCATCTTGAAACTCGGATTGAAAACCCAAACCAGTTGGTGGAGGCAGATCCGGGCAAACTGCGGCAGGTGCTTTTAAACCTCATCTCAAACGGGGTTGAGGCCATGCCTGACGGAGGCAGGCTGGTAATCTGGACTCAAATGGAAGGGGAGAGACTGATAATAGGCGTGGATGACACGGGAGAGCCGATACCATGCCACATGGCAGACCGTATATTCGAACCCTTCGTAACCACAAAACCCAACGGCACCGGATTAGGGCTGGCCATAGCAAAAAAGCTGGTGGAAGAAATGGGAGGACATATATCATTTTCAGTATGTAATGGGGTTACCAGCTTTAAAATATCACTAAACACACCAAACCAAGGAACATCTTCAAACCAAGAGGAGGCCCAGTTATCATGGCGGACATATGGATAGCGGAGGATGAGAGGGCCCTTGCGGAGGGGCTCAGAAGGGCTTTTGAGAAGGACGGTCATCGGGTCCTCACCTTCGGCACGTTGAAATCCCTCCTGCAATCCGCGAGGTCACCGCATCAACCTCCGCAGCTCATAATCCTTGACCACAAGCTTCCGGATGGCCTTGGAGCAGACGCAATACCCAACATATCATCCGCCCTGCCCCACGTGAGGATAATACTCATGACTGCGTACGGGGAAAGCCCCCTTATAGTCAAGGCCATAAGGAACGGGGCTTTTGACTACATCGACAAACCATTCTCCCTGGAGATATTAAGAAAAATGGTCCAACGAGCCATACGCCGTTACTCCGTAGATATGGCCGCCCGCGGTGCCGCCATGGGAAGCACCCAGCTTATAGGCTCTTCTGTCCCCATGGCGAGGCTTAGAGACACTGTAAACCGGCTTAAGGGACAAAGGGATATCAACATACTGCTTACCGGTGAGAGCGGCACCGGCAAGGAGGTCATCGCCAGGATGATTCACGAGGCAACCTCGCCCGGAGGCAGCTTCGTGGCGATAAACTGTGGAGCCATACCCGAAAGCCTGCTTGAGGCGGAACTATTCGGCTATAAAAGAGGAGCTTACACTGGCGCTACGGATGACAAAAATGGACTGCTGGAGATAGGCCATGGCGGTACCGTCATGCTGGATGAGATAGGAGATCTTCCTCTGCCCCTTCAGTCTAAACTGCTCCGCTTTCTTGACAGCAGGCGTTTTAGGCGGCTCGGTGATACAGTGGAAAGGGAAGTATCCCTGAACTTGGTATGCGCCACCCACAAGGACCTTAAGGGAATGTCCACCCAGGGTCTCTTCAGGAAAGACCTCTTGTACAGGATATCCACGATACCAATCAAGATCCCGCCATTAAGGGAGCGGGGATCCGATGTGATAGAACTGGCAGAGTTCTTCCTAAGGACCTTCTCCATAAAGAGAGGACGGCCGCCTAAGGACCTTTCCCCTGAGGTGGAGGATCTCTTCCTAAACTACCCTTGGCCCGGCAACGTAAGGGAACTTAAGAACTTGATCGAGAGGTTGGTCATACTCTCTGACCCAGAATCCCACGTAATATCATTGAAGGACTTGCCGGAGGAAATGTTAACCCTCCCCCAGGAGGAAGAAGTGTCCGTTACCAACTCCCTGGACGCAAAGCTGGCCAACAGGGAACTTGAATTGATCATTGAGGCCCTGGAAAGATGTGGAAACAACAAGACCCAAGCGGCAAAAGAGCTAGGCATATCAAGGTTCTCCTTATTAAGGCGGCTTCAGCGCCATGGCCTTTCTTGAGATAAGGCTCTCCAACAACCCCAACGTGGGGATAGGAGCTAAACCATATCTGCTAAGAGGCGGGAACTGGCTTTTCCTCTCCCCTGACGAGCTGGTGGAAGAGCTGCATAAAGCTTGTGAGGATCTTCCATCGGTAATAGTTAAGCGTCCCCATGGGCGGTTGGAGCTGCCGATGGAGGAAAACATCTGGGAAGAACCGTTGGATGAGATAAGAGAGATAGAGTTCCAGCTGAGCCTCATAAAGGACCTCCCGAAGGGCACAACCCCTTTGGACTGGGTATGCCTGCTGGGCCCCAAGGGGTACTTGAACGGTTCCCCCCTGGAATGCGCTTCCAGCCTCGGCATCCCTCTGGACCGTTTCTTAGAAGCCCTCAAGGAGATCCAGGATCAACTAGACCCTCCTGGGATATTTGCACAGGATCTAAGGGACTACCTTTTAATACAGCTAAGACGTCTTTCTCTGGATGGCTCCGATGGAGCCAGGTTGCTCAAGGATTTTCATCGAGAACTTGAATCATCAAGGCTGGATCTCATATCCAAAGCCACCGGGTGGGATCTTGATAGGATAAAGAGTGCCATGATGAGCCTTCGGAAGCTTGATCCGTTCCCCCTTGGGACCGCCTCTACACCGGTTAGGCCGGAGATATCCATGACTCCCTGTGAAGAAGGGGTTTCGTTCAAACTATTAAGGGAAAACATTCCCTCCATATCCTTAACTGGCCCATTAACCAATAGGGGAAAACTTCGCTCCATCCTGATCAGGCTCTCGGCACGGTATCGAACCTTAGCTGCAATCGGTCTTGCTGTAACCATGACCCAGCGAAACTTCCTGTCCGGCAAGTCCCAACATCTGGAACCACTAACGGAAACAGACCTGGCTAAGATAACCCGCTTATCCCCATCCACCATCTCCAGATGCGTTAGGGGAACTTATGCTGTAACCAAAGCCGGTACAGTAAGATTAAGCAGTCTTCTCTCCAAACCACTTAGGGCAAACCCCAATCTGTCCATACATCGCTTAAGCATTGAAATATCAAGGGGAAAGTCTATGGGGTTATCAGATCTTGAGATATCAAGGAATCTTGGCATACCCCGACGAACCTTGACCTATCACAGGAACCGCCGCCCTACCCGATAAATTACTTCATAAACACACCAGATATTGCGCCTACTAAGGCAGCAAGGCTAACGCAACCACCCTATGGTCCGCACAGTGCCGTGCGGACCACGCACACTCCCGAAAGGGGGTTGCGTTTTATTTTTCGATGTTTTCAAAGCTTCCGAAGGATGGGTCTTTGGCAATTTTTTTGCATGTATTGGTGTTGAAGATATCACGTGGGAGGTGGGGAAATTGGACAAAGATAGGACCAGCAACGGAAGATCCCTTGGTGTGAGTGGCAGCGTGCTGCTGGGGGCCGCGTTCCTCATGGCAACATCCGCCATAGGACCTGGCTTTTTAACTCAAACCGCGGTATTCACCGACAAGCTTAAGGCGGCCTTTGGCTTTGCTATCCTGGCATCGGTGCTCATCGATGTGGTGGTTCAGCTCAACATATGGAGGATATTGGGGGTATCCGGTCTGAGGGGGCAAGACGTGGCAAACCGGGTGCTCCCCGGGCTAGGCTATTTCCTGGCCTTTGCCGTGGCAATGGGGGGGCTTGTCTTCAACATAGGAAATGTGGCGGGGGCAGCCATGGGACTTAACGTGATCTGCGGAGTACCAATGGTACCGGGAGCCATAATCTCCGCCGCCATAGCCATAGCCCTGTTCCTCAGCAAGGAAATGGGCCGAGCTATGGACAACTTCACAAAGGCCCTGGGCGTCCTAATGATCGCCTTGGTGCTGTTCGTGGCAATAAAGACACAGCCTCCCGTAGGGCTTGCCCTGAAGGAGACGATCCTCCCTTCATCCATAGATTGGATGACCGTCCTGACCCTCGTGGGCGGCACCGTGGGAGGATACATAACCTTCGCTGGAGCACATAGGATAATAGACGCCGGGATCACCGGTCAAGAACACATAAAAGAGATAAGCGTGGGATCGGTAAAAGCCATCGGCATAACCGCCATTATGAGATACCTCCTATTCCTTGCGATACTCGGCGTGGTGGCTGCGGGCAAACAGTTGGACCCCAACAATCCCCCGGCATCCGCATTCCTGCTTGGGGCAGGCAATTTGGGCTACCGCTTTTTTGGGGTGGTACTATGGTCTGCGGCGGTTACATCCGTGGTGGGGGCCTCCTACACGTCCATATCTTTCCTTAAGACCCTTTTCAAGTCCGTTGAGTCCAACCAGCGCTACTGGATAATAGGCTTCATCACCGCATCGGCGGCGATATTCGCCACCGTAGGAAAACCGGTGAAGCTTCTTATACTGGCAGGGGCGGTGAACGGCCTTATTCTGCCGCTATCCCTCCTCTCCATGCTCCTTGCAGCACACAGGAAGGACGTTATTGGAGAATACAGACACCCCGCCCTGCTAACCCTTTCCGGATACGTGATGGTGGCCTTCACGGGGTGGATGGGGATCACTTCCCTAAGCAAAATCGCTGACCTTTTTAGGTGATACGGTATACTGCAAACTAAAAGCGCCCCCATGCATGTCATGGGGGCCTCCAGATATCCCTTCTCCAGTTTCCAAGATCCTGGAAGGGAATGAAGGGAAACATAAGGGGGGACGCGAATTGGACTTGACGCCCAAGATCTCCGCTCTCGGGGAAGGGGCGGTTCTGCTGGAACTGTCGGATAGAATAGACCGGAACGTCAACCTAAGACTGCACCGGCTAAGAAAGGCTTTGCTGCTTGAAGCCATGACCGGAATTAAAGACTGCGTTGTGGCCTATTCCTCCATGGCGGTGTACTTCGACCCCATGGCGGTGAGCCATCGGAAGGTCATCCTTAAGCTAGAGGGGTTATTGACAAGCGATCAAGATGAGGAAGGGAAGTCACAGGACCTGGTGCTTATACCAGTGGCATACGGAGGCTCCATGGGACCGGACCTTGAAACCGTGGCATCCCACGCGGGTATTTCCAAGGAAGAGGTCATAAGACGCCATTCCTCCAGGGACTATCATTGCTACATGCTGGGCTTCACTCCCGGCTTCCCCTACCTTGGAGGGATGGACGAATCGATTGCCACTCCAAGGCTATCCACCCCAAGGAAGTCAATCCCCGCCGGCAGCGTCGGGATAGCGGGAAGCCAGACCGGCGTATATCCCATAGAAAGCCCTGGAGGTTGGCAGCTGATAGGGAGAACCCCCCTTCCCCTATTCGACCCCTCCAACGAGAAAGAGCCGACCTTAATAAAGCCTGGGGATCTGGTGCGATTCGTGCCCATAGGTGAAGACGAGTTCCAGCACATAGCTGAACGATGGCGCAAGGGGACCTACGGGCCAGTTAGGATAAAGGGAGGTGACGGGGTTGAAGCTGCTGGTTAAAACCCCTGGGCTGCTCACAACCGTGCAGGATCTTGGAAGATGGGGCCATCAGGACAAGGGCGTCTCCGTAGGGGGGGCCATGGACCCCTTCTCCCTTAGGTTGGGCAACGTAATATTGGGCAACCCCCAAGAAGCGTCGGCATTGGAAGTGACCATCTTAGGGCCCTCCTTGGAGGTCATGGAAGAAGGAGGCGCCATGCTCTTCGCCGGACCGGACCTTGGGATGACGCTAAACGGCACAATGGTGCCCCCATGGGGGGTCATCATACCCAGGAATGGGGACATGATCTCCTTCAGAGGCCCCGTGGGTCCAGGCTGCAGGGGGTACATATGCGTCAGCGGAGGCATCCAGGTCCCTGCCATCATGGGCAGCCGTTCAACCCACCTAAGATCTAAGCTTGGCGGATTGGACGGCCGTCCCCTAAGGGCGGGGGACATGATCCAATCGGGGGAAGCGGATCCGCTGTGGAAATCCGGGGAAGGGCTGGCCTTCGATGGGCCCACCCATTTGGATCAAATGCTAAACGAACAGGTCTTGGACGTCATCCCAGGCCCTCAAGAACACATGTTCACCCCCGATGGGATTAAGACCTTCTACTCCTCCGAATATAGGGTGTCAGACGAAGCGGATCGGATGGGCTATCGGATGGAAGGACCTGCAATTGAGCATGTAGGCGGGGCGGACATCATATCAGATCCCATAGCCCTGGGGGCTATTCAAGTTCCAGGCAGCGGCACCCCCATAGTAATGATGGCGGACCGGCAGACCACCGGGGGCTATACAAAGATAGGCGTCCTGAGCGCCTGGTCTTGCGCAAGGTTATCCCAGGCAGTACCCGGGGAGTCTTTCCGTTTCCGCCCGGTTACTGTGGACGAAGCCCTGCACCGCCTGATTCAATTTAATGAAACACTAAAACAAGCCAACCACCTTCGGGCCCGGCATCGCAGCAGCTCTGGAGATGCCTGCCTCGGGTTTTCACATCACACCATAGGACCTGTTTCATTCAACATCCGGGTGGGTGGCAGATCTTTTATGGTGAGTGTAGAGGATATCCACAGAAGAGAAGTGTAGTTATGGAATTTTAAATTTAAAAAAAGGGAGGTTGGTTCCGTTGACTTTGCAAATGGACCTTAACAGCGACCTCGGGGAATCCTTCGGGGCTTACAAGATGGGTGACGACGAAGCGCTTCTTAGGGTGGTAAGCTCCGCCAACGTGGCGTGTGGGTTTCATGGAGGAGATCCATCGGTTATGAGGCGTACCGTAGGTCTGTGTTCCAACATGAAGGTGGCCCTGGGAGCCCATCCTTCCTACCCGGATCTTCAAGGTTTCGGGCGTAGAAACCTCTCCATGACTCCTGATGAGGTCTACGAGATATGCATATACCAGATTGGGGCCCTAATTGGGTTCTGCAAAGCCGCTGGAACTACTCTGGAGCATGTCAAACCCCACGGGGCCCTCTATAACCAGGCGGCAAAGGATATCAACCTGGCAAAGGCCATCGCCGCAGCGATCAAGGACGCGGGCAAAGGGGAAAGGGAGCTTATAATGTTAGGACTTGCCAATTCCAAGCTCCAGGAGGCAGCGAAGGAACTATCGGTACCCTTCGCCGGGGAGGCCTTTGCCGACCGGGCATACCAACCGGATGGAACCCTGGTACCCCGCTCTCAGCAAGGGGCGGTTATACACGATCCGGTTTTGGCATCCCAACGGGCGGTTGAAATGGTCCTTCACGGAAGGGTCACCGCAGATGACGGGTCCACGGTGGCGATAAAGGCCCAATCCATATGCGTTCACGGGGATACCAAGGGAGCGGTGGAGATGGCGATTAAGATCCGGGAAAGCCTTGATGCCGCGGGGGTAGAAATAAGGCCCATAAGGAAGGTGCTTGGACTATGACGGATATGACGAAAGGCAAAAACTTTGAGGAGCTAAGAAGGCTCTCCCCCAAAGAGGTGAGGGGAATAATCCGGACCGGCAAATGGGACGGTCCCACCGCGGGGCTGTGCGAGGGCTACGCTCAGGCGAACCTGGTGGCACTACCCAGGGACTACGCCCTTGACTTCATGATCTTCTGCCAGCGAAATCCCAAGGCATGCCCCGTATTAGACGTAACGGAACCGGGCAAGCTGGAACCTTTAATGGTAGCGCCCGGGGCAGACGTCAGCACCGACATCCCCCGGTACAGGGTGTATGAAAAGGGGCGCATGGCCACGGAGACAAGCGACGCATCACCTTTTTGGAGGGAAGATCTCACGGCGTTTCTCCTTGGCTGCTCGTTCTCCTTCGAATGGGCCCTCATGGAGCAGGGCATACCAGTAAGGCACATCGAAGAGGGTGTAAACGTAAGCATGTACATCACCAACATCCAGTGCAAACCCGCCGGCCCCTTTAAGGGCCCCATGGTGGTCAGCATGAGACCAATACCGCACCATATGGTACCAAGGGCGGTCCTATGCACAGGGCGATTCCCATCGGTTCACGGAGCGCCTATACACATAGGGGATCCCTCCGCCATCGGGATAAAGGATCTGGCAAGGCCTGATTTTGGAGACCCAGTTACCATAAGGGACGGCGAGGTACCTGTCTTTTGGCCCTGCGGGGTAACGCCCCAAGCGGTGGCCATGGCCAGCGGAATACCCTTTATGATCTCCCACTCCCCGGGCCACATGTTCATATGCGATGTTAAGAACTCGGACCTCGCTGTTTGCTAATCGCCCAAGCAAACCTAAAAACTCTAAAAACACGACTAAGGCCTGGGAAACCCCCGGGCCTTAGTCACACTCAGCCATAAAAAAGGTATTCTAGTTGCCGTCCCTGCGGGGCCTTCCCGCGCCAAAGGCGCCACTTCTCTGCGAACGCCTGGGCCACACCACAACCTTCCGAAACGGTTCCTCACCTACCGACTTGGTTTCCACCTGGTCGTTATCCTTCAGTGCCACGTGAATAACCCGCCGTTCCCAGCTGGACATGGGCTCAAGGCTCACCGGCCTGCCCCGTCTCATGGCACTGACGGCAGCGGATTTGGCAAGCCGGACCAGGTTGGCCTCCCTCTTCTCCCGATATCCGCCACAATCGAACCTCACCCTAGGCGAGCCCGGTTGGTTGTTCACCATTAGGTTGCAAAGATGCTCCAAAGCCCTAAGGGTCTCTCCGTAGCGGCCTATGATTATCCCCGAATCGGGTCCCTCTAAGTTCACGAGCCCTTCTTCCGATATCGAGGCCTTTATATCCAGGTTCATGCGAGCCAACATGTCCAAAGCGCAGCGCCTAACCTTAAGGAGCTCCAACGGTCCCCTGGGCGCCACCTTTATCTTAAGCTTCCTGCCCAAAAGTCCGAAAAGACGCTTCTCCTCTCCAACCACTTCCACATCCAGATCCGACGGGTCCAGCCCCAACCTCACTGCCCCCTGCATCCTGGCCTCCTCGGTCGACGAGGCCTCCACCAGCAAGGAACCCTCCAAATCCAGGCTCACAAGAGATCACCTCACCATTCAAAAGAGCCACCAACAAGCCGCCTAACAAAGGCCCAGCCCTTGAAAAGACATAGCTCTAATCCTGCCCTTCCACCCCATGATCCTCCCTATGGTCCGGCTTGTTCTTGTGAAGCACCGGCTTTACCTTCATCTCCTCCTCTGTTCTCATGAGAACCCATTTTTGCTGAGCCACGCTTATAAGGGAAGAAGCGCCCCAGTAGATCATGACTCCCCCGGGAAGGCTCAAGCATATAAAGGACATGAAGAGCGGCATGAACCAGTTCATGAAGGCCATCTGCGGATTGTTGCCGGAGCTCATCTTCTGCTGGTACCAGGTAAGGAAACCCACCACCGCTATGAGGAGCACAGACGCTCCATAAAGGTCAACCCTGGCAAGGCCGGCGGGATTAGATATCACAGACCCTAAGACCGCGGTAAACGTAGGTTTAGAAGTTCCCATACCAAGGGCAGCCCCCAAAGCCCCAAGCGTGGATGTGCTCAATGGCACCCCCAGGAAAGAGGTGTTGGAGAAGTCGTAGTTCATGAGAACCCGATAAAGCAAGATGAAGATAGGCAACTGAACCAGAAGCGGGAGGCATCCTGCGGCAGGGTTAACCCCATGCTCCTTATAGAGCCGCATCATCTCCTGATTCATCTTTTCCTTATCGTTGGCATACTTCTCCTGTATCACCTTAAGCCTAGGCTGTATCTTCTGCATCCTCTGCATGCTCACCATCTGCTTATGGGAGAGGGGGTGCAAAAGTATCCTCACCACAACGGTGAGAAGTATTATGGACAGCCCGTAGGAACGTGTTATGGAGTAGAAGAAGTTCAGGGTGGCCAACATCAAATCACCCGCGGCATTCCAGAGGGAACCCACTCGTCTCAGCCTCCTTAAGGTGTCTTTATTTTAAGTCTCCATATCCTTATACCAAAACCAAATGGCGCCCAATGGGGCCAAGGGCTACAGCCTAAAAAGTCCGCCACTTCTTTGACGGGACCGGATCGTACCCCCCAGGATGCCAGGGACCGCAGCGGAGGATACGTATTACCGCAAGCCACATCCCCCTCATGAGTCCAAACCGCAGCAACGCCTCATACGCATACTGGGAGCAAGTAGGATAAAAGCGGCAGTTTTTACCCAACAAAGGCGATATGAATGCCTGGTATATCCTTATGAACAACAAGCAGAGGAGGACCAGCGGGTTATAGATCCCCCCGGTCCACCTCCCAATCCCCACCAGGCCACTGATCCGACATGAGGCCGTTCCTCTCCATGAGCAAGGCCAGTTCCCGATAGATGTCCCTGGCTGTGACGCCGAGGGCCTTCTCCCTGAGAGATACCGCAAGCCAAACCCCTTTCTTCGTCCACGGAAGTAGGCGTCTTAAGGCTTCCCTGGCGCAGCGGCGCCCTCGAACCCGTTTGGCAGCCTTGGCCACCCGCTTCCCTACCGTGACCCCCACCTTCAAGGTTCCATCCGGCGAATCCACGAAGAACAGCCGCACCAGCTCGCCGCATGACCGGCGGCCGGTGCGGAACACGAAGTCGAACTCCCATCCGCTCTTAAGGCGAAGCTCCCTCGGAAAGGAGAACAGCCCCCTCGGCCTGCCGGGACATAAACCCCTACCCGACACGGCCCTTAGACGGCCAGACGCTTGCGACCCTTGCGGCGCCTGTTGCGAAGAACGCGGCGACCGCTGGCGGAAGCGGAGCGCACCAAGAAACCCATGCTGCGCTTCCTGGGCGTGTTATGCGGCTGATAAGTGCGCTTCAATGTCTACACCCCCCCGTTTGGTCTTGGTGGGCCCTAAAGCCTCTTCAAGGCATGCTTCGGTACTATAACACAGCCGCGCCGTGGGGGCAATAATGGCCTCTAAGGTTGCCCTTGGTAGGATTATTGTGATATGATGCTTGTCGTTTGAAAAAAAGGAGGTGACGGCAGTGCCGAACAAGAAGTCCGCAGCCAAGAGGGTTCTGGTGGCCGAGAGGAACAGGCTCTACAACCGTTTCTGGAAGACTCGCTGCAAGAACGCCATCAAGAAGGTCCTTGAGGCGGTTAACGAGAAGGACGTGGAGATGGCCCAGAAGCGCCTGAACGAGGCTCAGTGCGTCTTGGACAAGGCGGTGGTGAAGGGGGTCATCCACCGGAACACCGCGGCCCGGCGGAAGTCGGGCGTCGCCGCCAAGGTACACGCCCTGCTCAAGGGCGCCCAGGCCTAGCGACGCGTAAAACCGGGCACCTCTCAATACCGCCAAAACAAGGTCCCCTTAGAGCCTCCGCCGGAAGCCTGGGGACCTTTTTTGCATCCTACCACGACGCTAATGCATGTAACATACCCTTCAGCGTTTCGTGCCCTCCAAAAGAAGAAACACCGCAAGATCAAGCCGGGCCCATCCGGAGCCCAGACCCATCTTCTCCATCAAATTGACCTCTATGACATCTCTCAGGAAACGGGCCAAGGCCCCTTTGACATAGATCTGGGAGGCCTTAACCGCCATCTTGAGCGCGTAGGGTCTGGGGGACAAAGCCCCCTGGACCCACCTTTCACCAAAACGGGCGACGTAAAAGGCCAGTCGAAACCTGTTATGAAGGGCGGTTATCACCGGCAACAGGTCATCTCGGCGCTTGAGAAATTCAAGCCCCCCTATGGCCTGCAAACGCCTTCCAAGACACAGGTCGTCCAGGAAGGACACCAGCCGCCTCTGTCCATCCCCCACGCAGAGGGCCGCCACGTCCTCAAGGGAAACCTCCCGCCCAAGCAGCGATAGCTTTCTCAGCTCCCCGCATATCTCCTCCCGGTCCTCGAATGACTCGGATATGAACGCCAAGGCATCCCTGGTCATCACAAGCCCTTCCATCTTGGCCCTGTCGTAGATCCATCGGAGCCTCTCCGCACCGAACCTGGGGATGGGCTGATCCAAGTATAAGGACACCTTCTTAGAACCGCGGGACACCAGCTCTTCCAGCCCCTTGGGGACCTGCTCCGCGGTTACAAGGACCACCCCCAAAGCGTCCGGCCCCTCCAGTAGGGGCAACAACGGCTCCGGGAAGGGGCCGAGATCCCTTCCCGCCTCCACAAGGGAGAAGGACCTCTCAGAGAATAGCCCTCCGGATGCGCTATCCGCCAACACCTCAGCCCAGCTCTCACAGCTTCTTCGTATCACATCGGAGGTTGAAAAGCCCATTTTTTGGGCAGCGGTGCTGAGGAGCCCCCGCCAAGAGGAGGGCTCCCCCGCCAATATGACCAGGTGGGGCACTAGGGCTTCACCACCACATTGACCAGCTTATCCGGCACCGCTATTACCTTCACTACCTCCTTGCCCTCCAGCCGCTTGACCACCCTCGGGTCGTCCATAACGACCCGCTGGAGCTCCTCCCTGGAAAGGCCAGCTGGAACTATGATCCCCTCCCTAACCTTTCCGTTAACCTGGAACACCACGGTGACGTCCTCAAGTTTCAAACATTCCTCGTCAACCTCGGGCCATGGGGCTAAGGATATCATCCCCCCATTGCCCATCATCCCCCAAAGCTCCTCGCATATGTGGGGTGTAAACGGGGCAAGGCAGAGCAAGAGGGACTCAACCCCTTCCCTGAAAACGCTCCTGGCCTCCGGTGTACGGGACTTAAGAGATCCTAACGCGTTGCTCAGCTCCATAAGGCTTGCCACCGCAGTGTTAAACTGTTTCTCGGTCTCTATGTCCCTTGTAACCTTCTCCACCGTCCTGTGGATCAGGCGCTTAAGATCCCTCACGGCCTTATCCTCTATGGAGCCCACTTCCATAGGTTTAGGCGCGGCCTTCAGCTCCTCCAGGTTGTCCTCCACAAGGCGGAAGACCCTGCCGAGGAAACGGTGAGCTCCTTCCACTCCCTTGTCGGACCAGTCGAGGTCCTTCTCCGGAGGAGCGGCAAAGAGGATGAAGAGCCTTGCAGTATCCGCCCCGTAACGCCTTATTATCTCGTCGGGATCCACCACGTTGCCCTTCGACTTGGACATCTTGGATCCGTCCTTTATGACCATTCCCTGGGTCAGAAGGTTGGTAAAGGGCTCCCTCACCCTGGGCGGCAAGAGTCCGAGGTCCGAGCAGACCTTGGTGAAGAACCTTGCATATATGAGGTGCAAGCACGCGTGCTCTATGCCACCTATATATTGATCAACCGGCATCCAGTAGGAAACGTCCTCCATCCTAAAGGGGGCATCGTCGCTCCAGGGGGAAGTGTAGCGGAGGAAGTACCAGGATGAGCATATGAACGTGTCCATGGTATCGGTCTCGCGTCTGGCAGGTCCTCCGCAGGAGGGGCACTTGGTGTTGACCCAATGGGCGGCCTCTGGCAACGGGGAACCACCTCCCTCCAGAACCGTTACGTCCATGGGAAGGGTGACTGGCAACTCCTCCTCCGGCACGGGGACTATTCCACAATGCTCACAATAGACCACCGGTATGGGGGCTCCCCAGTAACGCTGGCGGGATATGAGCCAATCCCTCAAACGGTAGTTGACCTCCCTGCGTCCCCATCCCTTATCCTCAAACCACTGGGCCATCCTTGGAATGGCCTCCCTGGTAGGAAGACCGTCGAACTCACCGGAGTTGCACTGGATGCCATCGTCCTCGAAGGCGGACTCCATGGAGTTTCCGTCGGGGATCTGACCGTCCACCGGCCTTATAACCGTTATGACCTTAATCCCGTACTTCCTGGCGAACTCAAAATCCCTCTGGTCATGGGCGGGAACCCCCATGATCGCCCCGGTCCCGTAGTCCATGAGGATGTAGTTGGCTATCCATATGGGTATCCTGCGGCCGTCAACGGGGCTCACGGCGAAGAACCCGGTGTCGAAACCTTCCTTCTCGGCCCCCACGGAGCTCCTCTCTATCTCGCTCTGGCGCATTACCTTAGCCGCAAAGTCCAGTATCTCCTGCCCCTTGGGGGACAGCTCCGCAAGGCGTCTTACCAGCGGGTTTTCCGCCGCCAAAGCCACAAAGGTGACCCCATAGATGGTATCTATCCGGGTGGTAAAGGCCTCTATCTCAAGGTCCGTGCCATCAACCTTGAAGCTCAGACGAACCCCTTCGGACCTGCCTATCCAATTTCGCTGCATCATCCGAACCCTCTCCGGCCAACCGGTAAGGGAGTCAAGACAATCCAGCAGCTCCTGGGCATAGTCGGTTATCCTCAAGAACCACTGCTTCAGGTTTCTCTTGGTGACCGTAGTTCCGCACCGCCAACAGTGCCCTCCGTCCACCACCTGCTCGTTGGCCAGAACGGTCTTGCATGACTCGCACCAGTTCACCGGGGCCTCCTTTCGGTAGGCAAGCCCCTTCTTGAAGAACTGAAGGAAAAGCCACTGGGTCCAACGGTAATAGTCAGAGTTGCAGGTCTCCACCCGCCTGCGCCAGTCATAGCTGCATCCCATCCGCTTCAGCTGGCTGGTCATATGCTCTATGTTCTTCCAGGTCCAATCCGCAGGCTGAACTCCGAACTTAAGGGCCGCGTTCTCCGCCGGGAGGCCGAAGGCGTCGAATCCTATGGGATACAGCACGTTATAGCCTCTCATCCTGAGGAACCGGGCCATCAGGTCCCCTATGGAGTAGTTCCTAAGGTGTCCCATGTGAAGGGCCCCGCTTGGATAGGGGAACATCTCAAGACAGTAGAACTTCGGCTTATCCCCTCCGGTCTCAACGTGAAAAGCACCGCTCTCCTCCCACGCCTTCTGCCACTTGGGCTCTATGGTGCCAAAATCGTAAGCCATACCCCTCGCCTCCATGACCGTAGACTTTGCTTCATCCGTAATGGGCCACATTATAACCACCCAACGGGGCTATAGCAAAACGGAGGGGCTAAGGCCCCTCCGGGACAGGCTAAACCTGCGATTCTTAAGCTGCTTCTCGGCTTCAGGACCCCTTCTTCTCCAGGAAAGGCCTTATAAGGTCGATGGGGAGGGGGAACAGGGTGGTGGAGTTCTTCTCGCTGGCCACCTCCCTCAGGGTCTGAAGGTACCTGAGCTGGAGCGTTATGGGGGAGCTCTCCATGACCCCTGCGGCCTCAGAGAGCGCCCTGGCGGCCTGGAGCTCACCTTCCGCGGCTATCACCTTGGCGCGGCGCTCCCTCTCCGCCTCCGCCTGGCGCGCCATGGCCCTCTTCATGCCCTCTGGGAGCTCCAGTTCCTTAACCTCAACGGCACTCACTTTTATTCCCCACGGATCGGTCCTCTCGTCTATTATCTGCTGCAGCTCCATGTTGATCTTGTCCCTGGCGGAAAGCACCTCATCCAGCTCGGACCTACCTATCACGGACCGCAAGGTCGTCTGAGAGAGCTGGCTGGTGGCCATTATGTGGTTCTCCACCTCAACCACCGAGCGGGAGGGGTCCATGACCCGGAAGTAGACCACCGCGTTAACCTTTATGGGGACGTTATCCTTGGTTATGACCTCCTGAACCGGGACGTCCAAGGTTACCACCCTAAGGTCCACCTTCATCACCCGGTCTATGAAGGGGATGACCACGATCAGCCCCGGCCCCTTTGCCTTTATGAGCCGACCAAGACGGAACACCACCGCCCGCTGATACTCCGGCACCACCTTTATCGAGGAGGTGAGAACCAAAATGATGAAGAGCAGCCCAAAGATGCTCCCACCCATGTCCAGGATAAACCACAACAAATCAAACATTTAAATCCCCCTCCTCTCCTCCTCCGCCCCCTCTTCTTCAATGGGGCGCACCAAAAGCACCAGGCCATCGACCCTCTCAACCACCACTGAAGCCCCCTTTGGTAACCTTCCCGCCAGGGACCGGGCCTTCCAAATCTCCCCGTGGCAGAACACGGTGCCCCCGGGAGAAAGGTCCGTCAGGGCCACCGCCTGAGCCCCCTCCATGCCCTCAAGGCCGAAGGAAGGCTTCTGACGGAGGGCCCTTACGGAAAGGATGGCCACCAAAACCACCGCCCCAACCAAGATAAGCCACATCCACCAAGGGTAGCCCATAGGCAATGCCTCCAAGAACCGCACTCCCCCTATCAGCGAAAAAATGATATTTGATATCGCCTCACCGAAACACCAGATCCACCGCTTCCCTTACGTTCCTTACGGGTATGATACCATCTACCCTGAATTCCTGAGCTCCCTTGTAACTTACGAAAAATCGGCTGCACCCGAAACGCTCCGCCTCCCTGATCCTGTTCGCCAGCCTCGGCACAGGCCTTACCTCACCGGCAAGGCCAACCTCGCCTATAAAACAGGTCCTAAGGTCAAGGGGCGCGTCCTTTGCGGCGCTTACCAAGGACATGAAAACCGCCAGGTCAACGGCGGGATCCTGCAGGGTAAGCCCCCCCGCCACGTTAAGGTAAACGTCGCTGGACCTTAAGGAGATGCCGCAACGCCTCTCCATAACCGCCAGCATGAGCTGAAGCCTGTTGAGCTCAACCCCCTTTGAGGCCCGCTTGGGGTAGGGAAAGGGGGACTGGGAGACCAGGGCCTGAATCTCCGATAGTATGGGCCTTGAGCCCTCCATGGGAACCCCCATGGCAACCCCCGAAACCCCGTCCTCGTCGCCCCAGAAGAGGGCGCTGGGATCCAACACCGCCCGCAAGCCCCCTTCTCCCATCTCAAATATGCCTAGCTCGTCGGTGCTGCCAAAACGATTTTTCTCCGCCCTAAGCAGCCTGTTTCTAGACGACCTCTCCCCGAAGAACAGGAGCACCACATCCACCAGGTGCTCCAGCGCCTTGGGGCCCGCTATGGCACCCTGTTTGGTTATGTGGCCTATCATCACCGCCGATGCCATCGAGTGCTTGGCAAATCCGATCACGTTCTCCGCAACCGCCCTCACCTGGTTTGGGGAACCGGGCCAACCGGTAGCCTCCGGGTGCCTTAGGGCCTGTACGCTGTCCAGTACGAAGAACTGGCATCCAAAATCCTCCGCCGCCGCTACCGCCCTTAGGACATCCTGACATACCAGAATCTTGAGGTTTTCGGACCCCTTAAGCCCGAGGCGCCTTGCCCTCATGGCTATCTGGGAGGCGGTCTCCTCGCCGGAGACGTACAAAACCCGCCTGCCGGAGGAAGCTACGGAAGCGCAGGATTGAAGAAGCAGCGTGGATTTGCCAACCCCCGGTTCGCCGCCCAGCAGCACCACCCCGCCGGGAAGCCACCCGCCGCCAAGGACCAGGTCCAGATCCTCCAGGCCGCTTAATATCCTCTTTTCAGGAATCACCTGATCCAACGTCACCGCCTCGGGAGGGGGCCCTTCCGCCGCCGCGGATGATATCGGCAGGACGTCCTCCTTCTCCATGGTGCCCCAGGCGCCACAGGACGGGCATCGCCCAACCATGGTGAGGCTTACGAAATCACAGGAAGAGCACCGATAGCGGGATGATATCTTCGAGCCATGGGGCTTAGATTGATTGGAAGGCATTATTGAACTATCACTCTCCAGCAAGCAAACTTAGAGGAAAGGGCCATGGCTCGGCGATCCCTCTGCCGCCCTCGCCGCGAAACGCCAGTCTTAGTTCATCAAAGGATGGCTTCTCCAAAAGGAACTTGGTACACCTTTCAATTGACATCTGGGAAAGGTTATGGGCGTCGGATGACCTTATGAAGGGGAACCT
The DNA here is from genome assembly GCA_026417795.1 of Thermanaerothrix sp. NCBI lineage: Bacteria > Bacillati > Chloroflexota > Anaerolineae > Anaerolineales > Anaerolineaceae > Thermanaerothrix > Thermanaerothrix sp. The sequence goes on along the minus strand of JAOACP010000001.1, from coordinate 44,290 downwards.
GCCGGCGGGCAGGGAGGCCATCAACTGTCGAACCTGCTCTTCCGATGCCCTTGAGGATATCTCTATGCCGTCCACGTCCAGGTCCTCCGGCACGGGCCCCAAAACGGCGGTGTATGAAAAGGACGGCCTGTCCACGTGCGACAGGATTGAGATTCCGTCACGAGCTCGAATCTCTTGGAGCACCCTATCAACATCGGCGGAAACTCCCTGCACAAGGAGTTTATCAACCTGATCGAGTATGTTCCCATCCTTGTCCACCACCAACTGGTAACCGAACACGTCGGGATCGTTCATCACCGGACCAAGACGCTCAAAAAGCCAATCCTGAAAGTCCATGGCGGCATCAACTCCCTCAAACAGGGCCACCACGTGTATATCCTCCTCGGTCTGCACCTCACAGCCAGGGATGACCCAAAGAGGCGTATTAAGGGCATCCGCGGCGTCCAGAAGGCCCCTTACGTTGGCACAGCTGTTGTGATCCGTAAGGGCCAGACCGTCAAGCCCAATCTCCATGGCCCTGCGGGCTATGTCCCCTAACCCCATCTCAAGGTCGCCACAGGGGGACAGAACTGAGTGCAGGTGAAGATCCAGGTTGAAAACCCTCATCAACCCTTAAGCCCCATGGACCCCAGCAGGGAACATACCGCAAAGGCAGACATCGGAGTTGAAACCAGGCATATGCCCTCCTTGGCGCAGCGGTCCGCCAGGTCCGGCGAAGGCTCTCTCCCGCAAGCCAGTATCACCATGGGCATATCCTTCAGCACCGCCACCGCCGCCACGTTGACGTGGGTCTGGATTGTTACCCAAGCAGCGGATTCAGGGGCAGTGCCCATGACGTGGCTCAGGAGGTCTCCAACTATCCCATGGAGCACCTGCGCATCTTGATTCCCCTCAGAGTATACGGTACCCCCTAGGGCAGCTGCCAAATCCTTGACCTTCAAGGGGGGATCAGCTCCTTCCTTTCATCGTATGAGGCACGCTCTTGGAGAGAAGGACTATTCGATTTGCAAGGTCGGATATCTCGTCTCTTAGCTTAAATATGCAGTCCGTAATCTCCCCCTCGCCCCTTACTATATCCTCCGCCATGGCATTGCACGAGGGCCTGCCGCAGGATCCGCAGTCTATGTGGGGAAGTTCGGCGTATATGGCCTTCATCTCCTTCAGCTTGGCCATGGCCTCCGTCAGGTTTTCAGAAAGTGGGATCCGTGGGCGGGGGGGCACGGGCTTCTCCAATGCCCATATGCCACTTTCGTACATCGCCGCCAGCTCTTCCCTTTCGTCGGCTTCTATCTCCCATGGAGCCGGCAGGGGCTGCAGCCGGAGGCTCGCCAGGAAGCGGGACTCTGCGTTGGCGATGCCGCCTATGCAGCCCAGGTCGCATATGCGGCACTCCACGAAGTCCACCCCCGCAAGGCGTCCCAGTTCAAGGTCCTGAAGGAGGTCAAGGGTATTTCTAAGCCCCGATACCGCCAACGTGACAATGGGTTTGGAGGCAAAGGCCCTCACGTGCCTTGCCTCGCCTCCCCTCAGGGCCCATTTAAGCCAACGTTTGTTAACGGGATCCGGCAGGTTGTCCGCCACCTGGGGACCCGCCGCCAGGAGCTGCCTTGTAACCTTTCTCACGGAAACCACGTGCTGAAAGGGGCTGGAGGAACGGGACACCGGATTCCTCACCAGGGTGATCTTCGAGGGACACGGGGAAAGCAGAGTTATTGGGTCGTCCCTGCCGGTCTCATGGCGCCAAAGGTCCCCCATTATGTCAAGTGGGTTTTGAACCGGCACCAGTCTACCCAAAAGCTCGGGAAAGCGAACTTGGATGAGCCTTACCACCGAAGGGCAGTATGTTGATATGAGTGGAAGCTGCTCCCTCGATGCGGTGTCCACCGCGGAGGCCACCGCATAGGCCGCCAGGTCGAAGGCCTTCGGCGCCTGGGAGGTTATCATCTCAAGGCCCCACTCCCTAAGGCACTCTATCACCATGGAAGGGTGCCAATAGGCCCCAAACTGCGCGAAGAACGTTGGGTCCACCGCCAAAACCCCTGGGGTGTGGGATCTTATGAGGTCCCAGTCATCCTCCTCAAGGCCAAGGGCCTTTTTGCCGCAGGTCCTAAGGCACTCCCCGCAGTCTATGCAGAGATCGGACAGAATCCTTATGGAACCGTCCACCACCCTGATGGCCTCGGTGGGACAGGATTTAAGGCAATTTACGCACCCCTTGCATGCGGATTCGAATATCCTTACGCTGTGAGACAAAAGGACCACCCCTTGGCCTTTCTATAGTAGACCGCAGCCCCTGCACCCTAGGAGGGGAATATTATCACCGACCTCACCGAAGTACCCCTTCCAACCTCGGTTTCTATGCTGAACTCATCGGAGTTCTTTCGGATGTTAGGCAACCCCATGCCGGCACCGAACCCCATCTCCCTTATATGATCCGGGGCAGTGGACCAGCCCTCTTGAAGGGCCTTCTCCACATCCGGTATGCCAGGCCCCTGATCAACCGCCAGGATCTCCAGCTTGTCCGGGTATATCATGGCCTTAAGGGTTCCGCCGCCGGCGTGTATTACCAGGTTCATCTCCATCTCATAGGTTACCACAGCGGCCCTCCTGCATATGGCAGAAGGAACGCCAAGCATCTTCAACGTCTCCTTTATGTTGTTGGACGCCTCCCCGGCGGCTAGGAAATCGTCTCCCTCAACCCTGTACTCCAAGCTGACCGGCACATCCACCGCTCATCATTCCCCCTCGCTGGGAAGATGGCAGGCGGGGACCCCCATCTTGTACAGCTCTCCACACACCTTGTACATGCTGTGCCCGCAAAGTATTATGGGTATCCCGCTCCCCTGAGCCAACTTAACCGTGTCCTCCTGGGGGGCCTTTCCCCTTACGAAAAGGATGGACGACAGATCCAGCATCTGGGCGGTCCTTACTATCTGGATGTTGGTCAACCCGGTTATCAGCATGGATCCAGGGGTGCAGAACGCAAGGACGTCGCTCATGAGATCCGAAGCGTAGGCGGAGCGAACCTCATCGTCCAGTTTATCCTCACAGCAGAGCACCCTACCGTCGATGGCTTCCACTATCTCCCTAAGATTCATCGTCTAACAACTCCCTCCCAGTAGTGATCCCCGGTTAGCAAAAAACACTTGAGAAAAGATTAACAAAAGATCCGAGGATACACAAGCGCATCACTTCTCCAAAACGGAGCCAGAGCTTACCTGAACCACCTCCTCCAAAACGGGGGACTTATCCTTAACTCGTATGACCCCCACGGACCTCTTCATAGGCCTGTGGGTAATGGGGCTTATGTTAAGCATCTCCCCCGCAAGGGGGATATCCCTGGCGGATCTTAGAAAGGCCGCCAGCTTGGCGGGATCAGCGGAACCCGCGGCATCGTAGGCCTTTATGACCCAAACCCCCAGGGCGTAGGCCTTGGCGGCGCTGACCAGATTGGACACGTCCCTTTTTACGGTCCTTATTATGTTCCACCGTATCCCCTGCAGCTCCTTTTCCCTAAGATTCAGCAGATGATCCGCGTCCACGTACAATAGCCCTTGAGCTTCTTTGAGGAGCTTCTGGTCTGGATATGCGCCGTGCCAGATCTCCAAGGGCATGCGGTATGTATATGCGGTCTTCCAAAGGGAAAGGGAGCCCATGGAGCCAAGCCAGCTTACCACCACCTTTGCCCCCTCAGCGGAGGCCTCCGCCAGGCGGTACCTGTATCCCGCGTCCCCAGATCCCATGAGCCAGAAGAGCCTTACATCGGGCTGACGTTTCGACAACAGCGCAAGGGTGACCTGGGCTCCCTGAGCCATGGCGGGGTCGTACCTATCCGATATCACAGCCCCCCTTAAGGAACGCCTGGCCATCAGCTGGGACAACACGTTGGCCCTGTAGTTACGGAAGAGCCCCAGGGCGAAAAGATAGGGACTTGGCTTGCCGGAAGGCCCCCGGAGGGAGAGGTCCTCGCCGTCCGACAGGACAACCGAAGGGCCTGCATCCCTGCATGCCTTGACCAAAGCCTCCATGACAGGTCCTCGATCGAAGCATACTATGACCCCCGCCTTCATTGCCCGCCAGGTCTTAAGGCGTCTTAACGCATCCTCCGGGCCAGATATGTCCGGGTACAGGAAGACCACGTCCCTGCCGTGAACTCCATCATGGACCTTGGAGATCTCCATCTCCGCAGTCCTTAAGGCCCATTTAACCGACTGCCCCTCCGGGGACCCCCACCCTCCTTCGGGGGGGATAACCACCACGGGCCACCCCCAGCCCTCCTTAAGGGATGACAGTTCTTCCCCCTGGGACGCCCTGTCCTCGCCTAGGCACGAGGAGGTCGATGCTGCCAACCCCAAGAGGATCAAAGCAAGGGAAGCTAAAAATCTTTTAAATGACAAAAGGTTCCGCAACATGGCAATATCTCCCCATTCCTTGCTTCGATATGGTGTTCATGGGGTATGATACCCCATGAGGTGAGGTATGGTGACTATGCTTTTCTTTTTCGGAGTCGCGCTGGTGCTGCTTTCGTTCGCCCTGCTTGGGATCATGCCCAAGGGAGGCGTCAAAGGGGCGGAGGATTTCACCGTGGCGGGCCGCAAGTCATCCCCCTTGTCGGTGGTTGGGGTTCTGCTTGGGGCCTTGGTCGGAGGGGCCTCCACCATAGGAACCGCCCAGATGGCCTACATGTGGGGGCTATCGGCCATCTGGTTCACCCTGGGGGCTGGGATAGGATGTCTTTTGCTGGCCCTTACCATGGCAGGTCCCTTGAGGCGGGGCAGGAAGGAGACCATAATCCAGATAATACGGGAGGCCTTCGGGCCTAAGGTGGCGGCCACGGTGCTCATATCTTCCCTGGCGGGGACGTTCCTGTCAGTGGTGGCCCAGTTTTTGTCCGGCGCGGCCCTCATAGAAACGGTGGCAAAGGTGAAGACCCCCGTGGCGCTTGGGTTGATGGCGGTCATGGTTTTCGCCTTCATAGCCTCGGGGGGGCTTAAAAGCTACGGAGTCTTGGGAAAGGCAAAGCTCCTCATGCTCTACATATTGATGGGCCTTTGCGCCTTCAAGGCCATGAGCATCGGGGAGACGCCGCTGAAGATCGCCTCTACCCTCCCGTTCCAGCCCTACCTCAACCCCTTTGGCAGGGGGTTCCTTAAGGACCTGGGGGCATGCGCGGCGCTCATCGTGGGGGTCTTCTCAACCCAGATATACCTGCAATCCATATTCGCCGCCAAGGATGAGGCCACCGCCAAGAAGGGAGCCTTCCTCTCGGCGCTACTGATGCCGCCGTTGGGACTTATGGGGATATGGGTCGGGTTGTCCCTTCGGAGCGCCGGGGTGGACATAGAGCCCTCCCATGCGCTTCCGTGGTTCGTGGTGCATCACTTCAACCCCATGGTGGGAGGGATGCTATGGGCATCGCTGTTTATAACCACCGTGGGCTGTGCGGCGGGGCTTTCGTTGGGTATGGCCACAAACCTGGCAAGGGATTTCGTATCCCCCGCCATCGAAGGCTTCATGGCCTCCAAGGGCATAAACGCCAGGGGTACAGAGATGTTGGTGTTGAGGACATCGGTGGCGGCGGTGGTCCTGTCGGCCCTCTTGGTGGCCCTCAACGGCAAAGACGGCACCATCCTCAACTGGGGATACATGAGCATGGGGCTTAGGGGGTCTGGGACCTTCTTCCCAATGATAGGGGCGGTCCTCTTCCCCGGAAGGATCGGTCCCAGGTGGGCTCTTGGGGCCTCCGTGGCGGGGCTTGTGGGCACCATGGGATGGGAAGCTCTAGGATACGGGGGCGAGCCCCTTTACGTGGGACTCGCCCTGTCCATGGCGATCTTTATGGCGGGGTTAAAGCTGTCAGAAGGTCAGCGCTTATAGCCTATTATGTCCCTGAGCAGGGACTTCCTGGCCCTCACGTGTTCCTCCGTCTCAACCCCCTTGGGGGAGAAACCGTCCACCACACCCAGGATGCCCCTCCCCTGCTCGGTGGCCGCCACAACCACCTGAAGGGGGTTGGCGGTGGCGGCGTAGATGGAGCAGACCTCTTGAATGGACTTTATGCGATCCAGCACGTTGATGGGATAACCATTCCTCAATACGATGACGAACAGGTGTCCCGCCCCTATGGCAAGGGCGTTTGATACCGCAGCCTCCACAAGATCCTCCCGGTTGCCGTCCCTTCTGACCAGGCAGTCCCCGGAGGCCTCACAAAAGGCTATGCCGAACTCCAGGGAAGGGGAAGAGGTGGCCAGGGCCTCGTAAAGGTCCTCCACGGTCTTTATGAAGTGACTCTGTCCAAGGATAACGTTACACCCCTCCGGTATCTTCACCGGCACCACTGAAAGGTTGACTGCTGACATGACATCACCCCCTGGACAGCATATTATCACCCCACCCCTTCCCGGGCGAAGAGGCCAAAATCCACATAATTGCGAAAAAAGATGCCCGACGGGGGGCCTCGTAAATACAGAAAGCAATATTTCATATAATCCTATCTTATTATTCTAAATAACCCGAAGCAGTTATAAATAAAAAGCGAATAGCCCATTGCGGCCTAGCGCCCCCTACAGCTTCATGCCCTTTCAACAAGGGCTAAGTGAACTAATTTTCTGATACAATTCATATGTGCGGTATCCGCACCACACAAAGGCGGGAGGTGGTCTTTTTGTTAAGGGGTCTTTGTATACCATCAAGAGAGAGGTGTTCAAGATGGGGGGCTCTGTAGTTCAGCAGGTCATAAACGGCCTGTCCCTAGGTTCCGTTTACGCGCTGATAGCGGTAGGGTACTCGTTGGTCTACTCGATCCTCCTATTCTCAAACTTCGCCCACGGCGGATTTCTGGTCATAGGGGGCTACACCTGCTATTACGCCCTAAGGGGCCTTGGGATGAACATCTGGGCGGCGGGGGCCATATCCCTTCTGGCGGGGGGGCTGTCTGCGGTGCTCACCGAAAAGGTGGCCTACAAACCCATAAGGGAGCGCACCTCCGTTACCCTGTATCTGCTCATAGCGTCAATGGGCATGAGCATCGTGATCGAAAACCTGTTCGTGGTGACCGTGGGAGGACGTTTCAGGGCGCTTCCCCCGGTGATACCCACGGATCCGGTGAACTTCCTGGGCATAGCCACCACAAGCGCCTTCGACATAATATCCCTTATAACCGCGGTGGTGTGCCTCACGGGGCTGCAGCTGTTCTTAAGCAAGACCAAATGGGGACTCGCCATAAGGGCCGCATCCTACAACCTCAAGACCGCGGGCCTCATGGGGGTAAACGTCAGCCTCCTCATATCTATAGTCTTCTTCGTAGCAGGGCTTCTCGCCTCGGTGGGAGGCATCTTCCTGTCGGTCCGCTACACCCTCTACCCACAGCTTGGGGCGATCACCATCAAGGCCTTCGTGGCGGCGGTTATCGGCGGCCTTGGCAGCCTGCCAGGAGCCGTGGCGGGCAGCCTAATCTTAGGTCTTGCGGAGATGCTCACCGCGGGGCTCATCTCCAGCCAGTTCAGGGACCTGGTGGTCTTTGCGCTTCTCATCTTTACCCTTCTCATAAGACCCACCGGACTTTTCGGAAAGTCCGTAGGGGAGAAAGTGTAGGTGTGGCAGGTATGGAAGGATACGGACAGGGAATAATAATTCTTCTGTGCATAAACTGCATAGCCGCCATGGGAGTAAGCCTGCTCACCGGCTTCACCGGCATATTCAGCCTAGGCCACGCGGGCTACATGGCCATAGGAGCTTACGCGGTGGCCATACTCACGGTGGAGCACTCAATCCCATGGTTCGCCGCTCTTATCATCGCGGGCCTTCTGGCGGCGCTTCTGGCCTTCGTGATAGGGGTTCCCACCCTAAAACTCATGGGGGACTACTACGCCATAGCGTCCATAGGTCTGGGGGAGGCCATAAGGCTCATAATCGAGAACTGGCAGTCGGTCACCAGGGGGGCCAGGGGCTACCCAGGCATCGACGCCTTCACCACCATGCCGGTGGCGTTAGGCTTTGCCATCGCCCTGGGAGCCTTCATGTTCTTCTTGGTGAACAGCAACTTCGGCCGGGCCTTCAAGGCCTGCAGGGACGACTACCTGGCAGCGTCGCTACTTGGCTTCAACACCGCCCGCTACAGGGTCCTATCCCTCACCATATCGGGCTTCTATTGCGGCATCGCGGGGGGGCTGCTTGCGGGGTTCATGTCCTTCATACAGCCCGTAATGTTCGACATAAACAAGTCCACGGAGCTCACCGCCGTGGTGGTCTTCGGGGGGCTTGGCTCCATGAGCGGATCCATACTGGGCACCACCGTCATAACCCTTGTTACCGAGCTGTTCCGCCCCATCTCCCAGTACAGAATGCTCATATACGGGTTGGTTCTGGTGCTCATAATGGTCTTAAGGCCCGAAGGGATAATGGGGCAGCGGGAACTTAAGGGCGTCCTCATGGGTCTACTGGGCAAGAAGGCCGGCGGGCCTAAGGAGGTGGCGTAACGGTGTCCTCGGTGCTGGAGCTGGCTGGGGTCAGCAAGAACTTCGGCGGCGTCAAGGCGGTTCAGAACATGACCTTCTCCCTGGAAAAGGGCGAGCTGGCGGCGTTGATCGGCCCCAACGGGGCGGGCAAGACCACCATCTTCAACCTCATAACCGGCGTATACGACGTGTCCGAGGGGAAGATAACCTTCAAGGGGGAGGACATAACCCCCCTTAAGACCTATGAGGTCATAGGCCGGGGCATAGCAAGGACCTTCCAAAACCTGCGGCTCTTTGCGTCCTCTTCGGTGCTTGAGAACGTCATGACCGCCTGTCAGCAACACTACAGGTACAGCTTCTTCGAGGCATTCTCCCACCTGGGGCGCTGGGGCTCCATGGAGCGGGAGAACCGCAATTTCAGCATGGAGCTGCTTGAGCGGGTAGGGCTTGCGGACCGGGCTAATCAGCCAGCGGGAACCCTCCCCTACGGGCTTCAAAGAAGGCTTGAGATAGCAAGGGCCCTCTCCCTCAAGCCTGAGCTGCTCCTGCTTGACGAACCCGCCGCGGGGATGAACCCCGAGGAGGTGGAGCAGCTAAACGAGCTCATCGTGGGCATCCACAGGGATTTCGACCTCACGATCCTGGTGATAGAACATCACATGGAGCTCGTTATGACCATATGCCCCCACATAATATGCATGAACTTCGGGGCCAAGATAGCAGAGGGAGGACCTGAGGACATACAAAACCATCCAGAGGTCCTCAAGGCCTACCTGGGAGAGGAGGATTGATCTCTATGAGCCAGGATAAGTCCCCGCTGCTGTCGGTCCGCGGGCTGGTGGTAAACTACGGGGCCATAAAGGCCCTGCAGGGAGTGGATCTGGACGTATATGCAGGGGAGATAGTGGCGGTCATCGGCGCCAACGGGGCAGGGAAGTCCACCCTCATGAACGCCATAATGGGAAGCGTGCCAAGACAGGGCGGCAAGATCTTCCTTGACGGCCAGGAACTCCCATCCAAGAGCTACCAGGTGGTTACCAGAGGGGTGGCCATATCCCCCGAGGGCAGGAAGGTCTTCGCGCCCCTTACCGTAAAGGAGAACCTCCTTATGGGAGCCTTCCCTCAGAAGTCAGACTCCCAGATCCAGGCAGACATGCGGAAGATATTCGACCTCTTCCCACGCCTAGAGGAGAGGATGAACCAGTACGCGGGCACCCTCTCCGGCGGAGAGCAGCAGATGCTTGCCATAGGAAGGGCCCTCATGGCAAGACCCAGGGTGCTGCTGCTGGACGAGCCTTCTCTGGGGCTTGCGCCCATAATAATCAAGGAGATCTTCAAGGAGCTTAAGCGCATAAACGAGGAGATGGGGCTCACCATCCTGATAGTGGAGCAGAACGCAAGGCAGGCCCTCATGCTCTCCCACAGGGCCTATGTGCTCCAGACCGGACACATGATAATGGAAGGGCCTTCCAAGGACCTCCTCCACGACCCCCACGTGGAAGAGGCATATCTGGGAGGCAAAAAGCGCTAGGCTCTGCCATAAGGCAAAAACCCAACAAGAGAGGGAGGGGGCGGCAACCCCCTCCCTCTCTTGTTAATAGCTTAATGGCCAAAAACCTAAAGGATCTTATTTTCTTAGTTCGCGGACTTCTTCTTAAGCTCCTGGATGACCTCGTCGGTGATGTCTATGCCGCCGAAGAACACGGAGTTCTTATCCACCACCACGGTTATGCCCTTGTTCTTACAGACCGTCCTTATGGCGGTGTCTATGTCCTTAAAGATGGGATCCATGAGCTTCTTCTCTTCCTGGGCAGCCTCGCTCCGCTTGGCCTCGAATATCTGGGCCTTCTTGTTGTTGTCCTTCTCCTTGTCTATGGCGGCCTTCATCTCCGCCTGCTTCTTGCTCATCATGGCCTTTATCTGATTCTGGGTCTGCTGGAACTTGGGGTGCAGGTAGAGCACCTTCTGGGGATCCATGACCCCCACCTTCTCATCCGCGAAGGCCGCCCCCCCAAGCACACCTATCAGCATGACTGCCGCAAGGATCATACCAACGAAACGCACGTTGAACCTCATGAAAAAACCTACCTCCTTCAATTTGTTGAAACCCGCAAACTGGGCTAGATTTTATACCCTTCATGCATCCACGTCCACAAGTATAATTACCTAGAACCGCACACAAAAAAGGAGGATCCCGCTTTGGAGTGCATCGCCACCTTCGACACCACCCATATGGCCCTTCTCTTCGAAAGGACCATGAGGTCCCAGGGGCTTAATGTCAAGATAGTCCCCGTGCCAAGATCCCTCTCATCCAGCTGCGGGCTGGCATGCCGATACCCATGCGATGAACATGACCGGGTGATGCGCCTGGCTGAGGAACACAGGATAGACGTGTCCGGATACAACAGGGTATAAAAACCCCGTGCTGCCAACGGCAACGCCTACAACACAGATGCCAAAAACTCCCCTATGACCTCCACCACACGGTCCTGCTGGGCTTCCTCAAGGGCTGGGAACATGGGAAGCGATATGGTTCGCCGGTAGAAATCAAGGGCCCTCGGGAAGTCCTCTGGGGAAAATCCGTAACGGTTCCTGTAATAGGGGTGCATGTGCACGGGCAGGTAGTGCACCTGGCCCCCTACCCCGGCATCCCTAAGATGGTTAAAAAGGCCGAGCCGCAGCTCCTCTGGGACCTGAATTGGGTACAGGTGATACGAGTGCCCAGGATGGCGGGGGGGCAACTCCACCTGCGGCATATTGGAAAGCAGCCGGTCATACCTTTCGGCTATCCTACGCCGGGCCTCAACAAACCTCTCCAGCTTGGAAAGCTGCGATAATCCAAGGGCGCAATGAACATCCGACAGGCGGTAGTTGTAACCTAGATCCACCATCTCGTAGTACCAGGGGCCGTCGCAACGGCTCATCCTTGATGGTTCCCTTTCTATACCGTGGGACCGGAAGAGCCTAAGGCGCCTTGCGAACTCATCGTCGTTGGTGGCCACCATTCCACCCTCGGCGGTGGTTATGTGCTTGACCGGGTGGAAGCTGAACACCGTCATATCGGCCTCAGATCCCACCATCCTGCCGTTCCGCTCAGCCCCAAGGGCATGGCATGCGTCCTCCACCACCACGGCGTTCAAAGACCGGGCAACGGGAATGATGCGCTCCAACGGCGCCGGGTAACCCCCATAGCTCACCGGCGCTATCACCTTCACCCTTCCCTCCCCGTGATCCCAATTGAAATCCAGCTTGGAGGGGTCCAGGCAAAGGGTTGAAGGGTCCACGTCCACAAATCCCACATGGGCTCCAAGGTACAAAGCGGCGTTGGCGGTGGCGGCAAACGTCAAGGGGGAGGTTATCACTCGATCCCCAGGACATACGCCGGCGGCGTAATAGGCTCCATGGAGCGCGGCGGTTCCGTTGCAAAACGCCACCGCGTGTTTTGCCCCCACCTTCTCCGCAAAGGCCTCCTCAAAGGCCGCCACCGCAGGCCCCTGGGTGAGCCAGTCCCCCTTGAGGACCTCCACCACCGCCCGCACATCTGAGTCATCTATGAACTGTCTTCCATAAGGGATGAAGGACAAACGAACCACTCCCCATCTACGGCTTCAACGGCTGTAAAAGGCCTAAGTTACCTCTTACCCACTAGCTCCCTTATCTGCTCCACGGTCAAAAACCACGGATTGGTGCCCGACTGGTACTCGAAATCATCGGCCACCGGACCGCCTCTCTCCCCAAGGGGGTTAACGGCGTAATCCACCTCACGCTGGAAGGATATGGCGGGCTTCACCACGAAGTGGTCGTGGAACTCCAGGATGTTCAGCGCCTCGTCCTTGGGGCAGAGAACCTCGTGGAGCTTCTCCCCAGGGCGTATCCCCACCACCTTCGTTGGTATATGAGGCGCCATGGCGGAAGCCAGGTCCACTATCCTGGCGGATGGTATCTTCGGAACGAAGATCTCCCCCTGGCGCATCCGCTCGAAGGCCTTGACCACGAAGTCCACTCCTTGATCTAAGGTTATCCAGAAGCGGGTCATCCTAGGATCAGTTATGGGAAGGTACTGGGCCCCCTTGGCTATGAGATCCCTGAAGACCGGAACCACGGAACCCCTGGAGCCCACCACGTTGCCGTACCGCACCACCGAGAACCGGGTCTCATGGGCGCCCGCTATGTTGTTGGCGGAGACGAAGATTTTATCGGAACATAGCTTGGTTGCCCCATAGAGGTTTATTGGATTGGCGGCCTTGTCAGTTGATAAGGCCACCACTTTTTTCACCCCCAGGTCTATGGAGGCCTGGACCACGTTCCAAGCCCCCATGATGTTGGTCTTTATGCACTCCATTGGGTTGTACTCCGCCGCTGGGACCTGCTTCAAAGCCGCGGCGTGCACCACGTACTCCACATCCCGCATGGCAAGCCTCAGCCGGTCAAGGTCCCTGACGTCGCCTATGAAGAAGCGCAGGCACTCACAGTCAAAGTCCCGCTCCATCTCCGACTGCTTCAGCTCGTCCCTGGAGTATATGACCACCCTCCTTGGCTTGTAACGCTCAAGGACCCTCCTCACGAAGGCCTTGCCAAAGGAACCGGTGCCCCCGGTTATCAGTATTGCGGAACCGTCAAACAAAACCTACACCTCCAAGAGACGAATTCTTCCTTTTCTTCCTTGCTGACCTCCATGTCAATTAAGCCTCTTGAAACCAACCTGTGAGGGCTGTCCCTTAAGGCTCTCCTCCAAGCGCCCCAACTTGATGAGATTCATCATTCGGGCAAAAACCTGATCCGCCGCCTCAAGATAGGTCTTCACGTGGGATTCCTCATGGGCCAGCATGGCGTAGAAGAGGTTTGAAGCCAGTATTCCCCGCTCCAGCATCTCCTGCACGTAAAAGGCCTTCATGTGGCGGCTCAACGGACCCTGGAAGTCCACGTGGCTCATGGGGTATATCCCGCTTACATGGGCATCCATGGAATGTTTATCAATCAGGTTCTTCCACCCCTCCTGAACCATCCGCCCCATGGCACAGAGGTGCTTCGCCGCGTCCACCCTCCGATGCTTCCTTATGGTGGCCAAAGCCGCCGCAAAGCCCGTCCTCTCGGTCCAACAGGTGCTGCTTATGAAGGTCCTCTGGGCGGACTCCATGACCTTCGCCTTGCCTATCACCGCACCTATGGGATAGCCGTTGCCCATGGCCTTGGAGAACACCGCCATGTCGGGCTCATACCCGTAAAGCAGGTGCGCCCCTCCGCTGTTAAGCCTGAAGCCGGAGGATATCTCGTCCACCACCAAGACCGCCCCCGCATAGGACGCCAGGTCCCTCACGGCCTCCACAAACTCCCTTTCGGGTTCATCGTTCCTTATGGGCTCCAGTATCACCGCCGCCAGGTGGTCCCTACAGGAATCCACTATGGCCTTGAGTTCCTCGATCCTGTTGAAGCGGAAGGGCAAGGCGGTTCCCGCAAGCCCCTTCGGGACACCCCTTGGATCCAAGCCGGATATAAGGTGCTCTCCCAGGGCGTTCTCGGTGCCCACGTTGGCCGCCAGATACCAGTCGTGCCATCCGTGGTATCCACAAAAGGCCACCTTGTCCCTGCCCGTGTGGGCACGGGCTATCCGCCCCGCCACAGCCATGGCCTCCCCGCCGGACCGGGTGAACCGGGCCATATCAGCCCAGGGATGTATCTCGCACAGGAGCTCCGCAAGCTCAACCTCCTCAGGACAGTTAAGGGACGACGCAACACCTCCCCTTATGGCCTCCACAACCGCCCCGTCCACGTCGGGATCCGCGTACCCCAACACGCTGGCCCCTATGGCGGATATGCTCATGTCCAAATACCTGTTGCCGTCCAAGTCCCAAACGAAGGCGCCGGCGGCCTTGGAGTAGTAGCCGGGCCAAACACCTAAGCTGAACATGTCCGGCCGCTTGGACAGAAGCTGGGTCATGCCTGGTATGCGGGACTTGCCCAGTTGCTGCATCTTAAGGGATCTATCAATTTGAGGCACTCCGTCGTCCTCCTTTCAAGAACTCTTGGTCCTCCGCAAGGGACTTAAGGTATCCCTCGTTCCTTACGAAGCCGCTGTTAAGATCCATAAGATCGGGCCTCTCCTCAAGAAGCCCAAGGACGTCATCCATGCCGAAGGCGGGGTTCTTTGGGTACAAAGCCTCATATACGGCGCAAATCACCTTGAAATCCTCCGCCTCGTCCACAGTCCAGCGGAGGTGGGAAAGGTTTCGGCCATTCAGCTTAAGGCAACCCAATCGGTACCTCTCGGGCCTCTTGTAGATGAAAGGCGTCACATGCTCCCTCTCGGAGGGCAGCACCGCTTCCCTGTGGGCCTCTTCCAGGGCGGAGAACCGCACCACCTCCACGTCAAGGCCATCGGGAAACGTGGGCTCCAGCGTGTTGCTGGTGTAATCGTTGCCCTCCTCAAGGTGCATCTCTATCACCCTATCTATCACGTCAGGGTCCGCCAGCGGGCAATCTCCGGTGAGTCTCACCACGTGATCCGGCCCATGGGCGACGCAGGCCCCGTAGAAACGCCCCAGCACATCTTCAAGGGAGCCCCTGTAGACATCAACCCCCTCCGCCCGACACAACTCCACCAGGGGATCATCGGACTCATCGGAACTGGTGGCAAGCACTAAATGGTCTATCCGATGGGCTCTTCGAACCCTCTCTATCTGCCTTAGGACCATGGGAAGACCCATTATCTCCGCAAGCACCTTGCGGGGAAACCTGGAGGAGCTCACCCTAGCCTGAAGAACCGCCAAGATCATAGGATCACCACCCCTGTTAAGCCATCAACTGGACAGAAGCTTCTCCACCAACACCTCGTCCACGTACCTGCCATCCAGCAAACGGTGCTCCGCAAAAACGCCCACCCTCCGGAAACCGGCCTTCAGGAACGCCTTAAGGGACCCGGTGTTACCATCGTATATCCCGGCGAACAGCTTCCTTAAACCCAGCTCCCGGTGGGCATAGGAGCAGCAGAACATTATGGCCTGGGTGGCTATGCCCCGTCCCCAGTACTCCTTAAGACCCACCACCAACCCAAGATCTCCGTAACGGTGCCTCCAATCCACGGATCCTATCTTTATGTTCCCGATGTGATGCTCCCCGTCAAATATCCCAAACAGGAAATCCCGACCGCTGGAGGATGCGGCCTTCACGAACTCCACAAGGTCTTGCCTCGTGTAGGATCTAAAGCGGCTCTCAAGGTAGCGGGTGACCTCCGGATCGTTCATCCACTTAACGTAGTTCTCCCCCACGTCATCGGGGGAGAGAAGCTTAAAACGCAGCTCCATGCCTCAAGCCTCCCTGACCGGTATGTCCCGTCCCTTAAGAAACGCCTTTATCCTCACCACGTCATAATCCCTCAAGGACAGCATCTTGCCTATGCCAACCCCTTCCGCGTCCACGGAGCGGAAGAGTTCCACAAGATCCAGGTAACTGCCGGCCCCTCCGGAGGCTATGAGGTTAACTGAAACCACCTGCCGGGCCAGCTTCATAAGGTCCAGGTCAAAACCAGACAGGGTGCCCTCCCGGTCCACGGACGTCAGCAACACCTCGCCGGCGCCGTTCTCCACAAGGGCCTCCAGGAGCTTCACAAGGTCAACCTCCACCTCCTTGGAGCCAGAGAGGACCACCGGCTTCCAACCTTCCGAGGCGTTCCCCTTAACGTCCACCGAGGCCACCACCGACTGGGAGCCGAACCGCTCCGCAAGGCTCCTTATGAGGCCGGGGTTTAACACGCAGGCGGTGTTGACTATCACCTTGTCCGCCCCGGAGAGGAAGAGCCTGGCCGCGTCTTCCACGGACCTCACCCCGCCTCCCACCGCTATGGGCAGCCGGCACCGCTCCGCAAGCTTCATCACAAGGCCGGGATCCACCGTACGCCCCTCCTTGGAGGCGGTTATGTCCACCAGGGCTATCTCATCGGCCCCCTGGGCATCCTGGATCATCGCCTGGGATATGGGGTCTCCAACATCCACGTGGTCCACAAAACGGGTCCCCTTCACAAGCCTCGCGCCTTTAAGGAGAAACTGAGGGATGATGCGCTTGGCCGTCATCGACACAACACCTCCACCGCGGACCTTAAAACCCTGAGCCCATCTCCCTGGCTCTTCTCTGGATGGAACTGGAACCCCATCACGTTCTCCCTCGCCACCGCCGCGACAAAGCTCTTGCCACCGTAATCAAACCGGGCAAGCACGTGCTCCTCCGATAAGACATCAAAATGGTAGGTGTGCATGAAGTAGAAGGCCCCGTAACGAACCCCCTTGAATATCTCCACCGCCAGCTCTCCTTCTGAAGGGGCCACCATTTCCCACCCCATGTGGGGCACCCTTACCCCCTCCATGGGGCGCACCCTGCCGGGTATCCAATCGAAACCCCGGTTCTCGCCCTCCTCCTCACCAACGGAGGCAAAGAGCTGCATGCCAAGACATATGCCGATAACCGGACGCCCTTTCTCATTCCAAGAGCGCAAAAGGTCCCACATCCCCATTCCCTTAAGGGATTTCACCGCCGCGCCGTAAGTTCCAACTCCAGCCAAAACCAAAAGGGAGAACCTGTCCGCGCAAGAGGGCTCCGACAACAGCTCCGTCTCATAACCGTAAAACGACAGGGCGCTCATCACGGACCCCACGTTGCCAAGACCGTTGGAAACCACGCCTATCCTCAAAGCCACGGGGCTCACCACACCTTTCCCCTGTATTCCCTGTCCGCCTGGTCCCTGAACCACATATCCTGATCCTTCAACCTCTCCCCCTCAGGGATATCCCTGGGGTCCCTCGGAAGTGCGGGCTTTATAAGGTGCCTTGCCACTATCTCGTTAAACTCATCCTCTGTTATGCCGATGTACTCAAGGAATACCTCCAGGCTCTGGGGCTTCCTGTCCTCGTAACGCTTTATGTGCTCCAGCGCCTCCTCCCTTGACATGCGGCCATGCCTTATGTCAAGGGTGGTAAGGTGGGTTATCCTGGAAAAACCCCTCTTGAGGTACTTTATGTAATCCCTTACGCCGGTGAACATGCACTCTATCTTCTCGTAGGTGGGGCCGGGGAAGCCGCTCTCTATCTCGTCCTCCTGCCAGCCAAGCTCCCGCTTTATTATCTCCACGTGCCTCCTCACGTCCCAAGGACGGTACTTGCCCAAGGGAAGGCTCTTCACTCCAGCCTCCTCAAGCTCCTTCCTCGATGGGTACACGTAAGGAGCGAGATCCCTGGGCTCCACCCCTATAAAGCCCGCCATGTCCTCAGCCCTCATGCCAAGCACTATCCTACGGTTGAACTTCCACTCATCGGTCTCCTCCAGATCGGCGAACTTGAAATAGGCCTCGTACTCACCGCCCCCCTCTCCCCATATGAGCAGGGGAATCTTGAACTTGACCGCTATCTGCATTGGATAGGCAAAAACCCCCGCGTGGCAGTGCCAGCAGAAGTCACCCTTCCTTATAAGGGCCTCCAGCATGAGACGGCGCACCACCTGCCAGTTGGGAGTGAAGGTAATGACGTCCACCCCAAGACGCCGAAAGGTCCTCTTACGGTTCTCCACCATGTTGGGCCGGTAGAACCAGTGGTCAAAGGATACCACCAAGGGCTTCAAACCATACTCCCTCACTATGGCCCAAAGGGTGAAGGTGGAGTCCTTCCCGCCGCTGAAGGGCACTATACAGTCATATTGAGCCCCACGGGCCTTGGCCTCGTCGAAGATCCGCCTAAGCTCCCGATCCCGGGCCTGCCAGTCTATCTCCCTTTGCTTCACGTCCCAGTTCCTGCATATGTTGCAAACCCCGTCTTCGTCAAAGTATACGGTCTCCCAGGTTATGGGCAGCACACACCGGCTACACCTCTGAAACTCGTCCAACCTCATATCCCCCCTCATCCCCAAGTCCTGGGGTCTATCACCGCTTCATCAAAACACATAAGGTCCTCCAAATCCTCAGGTCTCACTCTACCCGCGGCGGAACGGGCGGCTAAAACTATCTCCGAAACCTGCGAGGGAGAATCAACCCCCACCACCACCCGGTCCACCTCCTCAATGGACAGGCAAAAGCCCAGGGCAAGCTCCATCGAAGACAACCCAAAATCCGACGCCCTCTCCGCAAAGCGCTCAAGGAAGCGCCCCGCTCCCTTAACCTTTTCGGCTCCCTCGGCTGGATCCATTAAGAGCAACCCCTGCAGGAAACAGGAACGAACGTGTATCTCCGCCCCCATTGCCTTAAACCTTTTAAGGGCGCCGGAGGCCAGGAACCGCTGGTCCAGTGCGTTAAGGGGAAGCTGCACCACCTGGGGGGCAAGCACTCCGGAAGCCGCAAGGGCCTCCTCTGGAGAGTAGCACGAGAACCCGATCTTGTACGCCAACCCTAAATCCCGCTGGCGGGAAAGGAAACTCGCCATCTCCTCTCCCAAGGGTCCGTTAAAGTCTTTGCCATGGTGCGCCATAAGACCGTAGACCTTGGGGGTCCTTAGGTCCTGGAGGGCCTTGGCCAGCGCTTCCTCCAAATCACCGGCCCTCATCGTGGGCAGCTTCGTGACCACCTTCATGGAGGCCCCCAGCTCACCCAGCGCCATTCCTATGAACTCATGGGAGCTGCCGTAGAGGCAGGCGGTGTCCACCATGCAGAACCCTTCCTCAAGGGCGGTGCTTAGTATCTCCAACGCCCTTCCATAATCGGGCTTTGCGGAACCACGGATGCCGTAGGCCAGCCCAAGCTGAGCACCGCCCAGGGCAAGACGCTCCACCGGGTCTTTGCTCACGGGCAAACACCCCTTTCCTGTGTTTGGGTATTTCAATTCTACGCGGGAACTACGAAAAGCAAAAGGTTAAGCCCCCGGGGTGAGAAACCCAGGGGGCTTAACCGGTTAAAAGGCTAAAACCTGTCGTCAAAGAGGATGCCCAGCATCTTGTTGATGTTCTCAATGAGTTTTACCACCTCATCGGGGGGGATCTTCCTTATTACTTTATCATCCGCCCGGTCTATGACCTCCACCTGGTAAACGTCCGCCTCCTTGCGGTACCGGAACTTAAGGTCCCTTCCGAAGACGCGGCTTGTCTGCTCCGCCTTCCGAAGGGCGTCCAGGAGGACATCCTCGGTCAACTCGCCCTTGGATCGTTGGGGGGCTTCAACGGGACCCACCGCATTGGGACTTGTCAATCCCCGGCGGCTCATCAAAACATCAAATCCCTCCAGGGCGGAAGGGGAGCCCCACGACGCCCTCACATCATCGTGGAACGTCATCGACACATCACCACCTTAGAACGGTTCCCATGGGGCTTTAAAAAAGGAGAGGGGCCGAAGGCCCCCCTCCCTCAAGCGGCCTCCGGCGTTACCGGAGGAGCTGCAGCACGTTCTGGGGAAGCTGGTTGGCCTGGGCAAGCATGGAGTTGCCAGCCTGCATGAGGATGTTGAGCCTGGTGAAGTTCATCATCTCCTTGGCCATGTCCAGATCCCTTATGCGGCTCTCCGCAGCGGTGAGGTTCTGGCCCGCCACGGTGAGGTTGTTGATGGTGTGCTCCAAGCGGTTCTGGTAGGCACCTATGGCGGCCCGCTGCTTGGACACCCGGTCGATGGCGTTGTCGATCACGGTTATGGACCGGGCGGCGGAGTCGCGGTCGGTGACCAGTATGTTGTGAACCCCAAGGGCCCTGGCGCTCATGTCGCCGATGTTGACCCCCATGTCCTCCTTCTCGTTGGCGCCGATCTGGAAGACCGTGGTGTTGTCCGCAAGGTGCAGCTTGGTCTCGTAGATCTTGCCCGTGTCCTGAGAGAGGACGAACTCGTTGTTGAGGAAGCTCACCTTTACGTTGGCCATGGCGTCGAACTCAACGTCCACGTTGGGGTGCACCACGCCGTAGAGCACGTTGCCCGTCACCTTGGCGTTGCTCACCACCGTAGCGCCACTGTGGGCGTCCTGCACGGAGACCCGGAACTGGTTCTCGGTGGACTTCTTGATCACGTTGAGGCTCAGGGCCTTGATGAGGTCCTCGTCGCCGGAGAAGTTGAGCTCTCCAGCCTTGCCGGCTATGGCGGACCTTATGACGAAGGTGCCCTGCACCGACTGGGAGGTTCCGGAAATTACGTCGTTCTTACCAACGAAGGTTACGAACTTGTCGGTGTCAGAGGTAAGGTACTTGGCCTGACCAAGGTCGAAGGCGATGGCGTTGTTGAGCTTGGTCTGCACGTCCCGCAGGGTGTCGGTGGAGTAGAGGGTGATGGAGGCCTTGGTGCCGTCGCCCTGGACTATGGTGATGTCCTTGGGATCGTCCAGGAGGAACCGGCCATTGGCGTCCCAGAACTTGTCAAGGTCCTTAAGCTGCACGTCCGCCTCGGCGATCTGCCCCACGTAGGCGGCGTCGAAGGCCGCAAGGGTAGCGCCGGTGGCCACAAAGCTGGTGCTCAAGGTAAGGACTATGTCGGATTCGTAGAGGGTGCCGTTGGCGGTGTTGAGGTAGAAGTTCCTGAAGTGCACGTCCTTGCCCGCCACGTTGGCAGCCACAACGTTGAAAGCGGCGGTCAGGGTGTAGGCGCCGGTGTCCCAGTTGCCAAACCAGCTGGTGTTGTTGGTGGCGGAGATGGTGACCTGCAGGTCCGCAGTGGCGCTACCGGCCGCAAAGTTCACAACGATCTTGTCGCCAACCGTATAGTTGGTGACAGCGCTTATGGCTATGATACCCTCACCCATAGCGGTGGTTCCAAAAGCGGTCATAGAGGTAGCGGAGAGAGCCGTAGTCTGCAGGATTATGTTCTCGTTGGTGAAGGTGTAGGAATCACCGCTCAGGGACAGGGTGTTCGCCACGCCCCGGAACGTGACAGAGCTGTTGGCGGTGTCCACCGCAACCACTTCGAGGTATATGGAGCCGCCGCCGCCCGCGGCGCTAACGGAGCCGGAAAGGGCGCTGATTATGGACACGCCGGTAGCAGCACCGAAGACCTGCTGGTTATTAATTGGACCACCATCCACGGAGAAGTTATCAGCCGACACCGCAAGGATGGTGAACTTGCCGGCGGGCAGGGAGTCCACCCGGACCTTCTCCACGCCCTTGTTGGTGTTCTTGGTGACGTTCATGATCACGTTCTCGTGCTTGATCTTGAAGATGTCGGTCTTCTGGATCTGGGCGTCACCGGGGTTGGCTATGATGCTTATCTTGTAGTTGCCCTCGGCGCTGTTCTTCTGGCCGAACTGGTCCACGGTCCTAAGGCCGCCCCGGACGAAGGCCTTGGTGGTCAGCTTGTCGGAGGACCAGAGCACCGCGGCGGAGCCGTCCAGCAGCTTCTTCTTGTTGAACTGGGTGGTGCTGGATATACGGTTTATCTCGTCCTTCAGCTGCTCGATCTCGTCCTGGATGTAGCTGCGGTCCTGCTGAGTCAGGGTGTCGTTGGCCGCCTGGACGGACAGCTCCCTCATCCTCTGCAGGATGGAGTGGGTCTCGTTGAGGGCGCCCTCGGCGGTCTGGATCATGGATATGCCGTCCTGGCTGTTGCGCACCGCCTGATCAAGGCCGCGGATCTGAGCCCTCATCTTCTCGCTTATGGCAAGCCCCGCCGCGTCGTCCGCCGCGGAGTTGATCCTAAGACCGGTGGAGAGCTTGTTTATAGACTTCTGAAGGCTGTTGTTGGTGGCGCTGAGGGAGTTGTACGCGAAAAGCGCCGGTATGTTGTGGTAAACTCTCATGTTAATCTACCTCCTTGTGATGTTCCAGGGCGTCCTCCGTGGCGCCCCTGCCTTATGATAACCACTTGACCTTAAACACATTAACCCATCCAAACGACGCGGCACCACCTCCTGCTCCCCTTATCGGAACCCATACCGCTTAACTTTAGGGCCTCCTAAAGAACGATCCGCTAGCTGTTATCCTGGGACGCTGCTGGAACCAAGCTAACGTCCATCCCACAGGATCTAAGGTAGTCCACCCACCGGGGCTCCCACTGAAACCCCGCCCTTGAGAGGACCTCCCTCCGGCCAAACATAAAGTCAAGGGCCCTCCTGGCAGCCTGGTCAATGGAACTATCGTCGCACCCCAGCACGTCAAAGGCGGTCTTGGCAAGCCAAGCGAAGTGTGGCACCACGTCTCCAGGGTACCGCTCAAGCCCCGCCTCCATCTTCATGACCTCGTCAAAAGCCCTGGACAGATCCTTTTCCATGAGGGCCCTTTGGGCGGCGTTCCTAAAGCCCATCAGCCTTGCCGCAAGGTCGTACTCCGCCACCTCGGAGGCCGCGTCCGCATACTCCCGCTGGGACCTTAAAATATCGCGCTTTACCTCGTCTATCCTACAGGACCACTCGGGCATGACCGACTTGGCGCTGTCCAGAAGCGTTACCGCCAACTCATACTGCGGGGCCCTTATGAGGTCGTTGGCCCCCTCTATCAACGCCCAATCGATGAAGAAGGACGCCACCTTCTCCGCTTCCGCCTCCCTGCCCTCCAACATGCCGTAGGTTCTTCCCATGCAGTGCCGGGCCTCAAAGGCCCTGCCCTGGGCGAAGAGGAACTTGGCGGCCATCCAAAGAAGCTCCGGCGACACCCCTTCCCCCCTAACCAGGTCCACCCGACAGAGCATGTCCGATATCAAAAGCCCCAAGGGGGAGAGAAGATCCGGCTCTTCCTGCCCCATAAGCTCCTCAAGGGCACGCCCCAAAGGCTCGATAAGATCCCCATCCTTCAAGTCCAGCGTGTCCTTCAAAACCTCCAAAGAACTTGGGGACAACAGCGCCTCCATGTAATCAAGCCACTGATTCATGAATTTTAAATTAACCCTGTGGCTTGCCACCATCTCCCGGTGGACCCTCTCCCACTCCTTAACCTGCTCCACCGTCTCAAGGAACCTGGTCCTGGCTATGGCGACGCCGGAAAGGTGGGTGTAGCTCTGGCCTATGAAGGCCAGGGCTCTGTGGGCGTTGTGCAGCCGGTCCAAAAGATCCGCCACCTTAAGGGCGTGCTGCCTCCTCCTGGAGGGCGAAAGCCCCGCCGACGCTGCCCGGTCTATCTCCTGATCCATCTGGTCCAGCACGCCAAGGCAAAAGTCTATGTCGTGCTTGGCCCTTGAGATCCTGGCCATGAGATCCTTGGTGCCCTCCTCGGTTATATCCCGAGGCTTGGCGTCCTCACCGTCAAGATGCGACACTGCCCGGTCCCCGCCAAACCGGAGCATGAAATCCTTAAGCGGAATGGCGGCAGCCCCCTTTATGGCGGCCCCCCGTTCAGAGCACTGGAAGACCATTTCATCTCTAAAGCCGCTGAGGAGCCTCTCAAAGATCTGCAGGAAGTAGTACCACATGTAGTGGGTCTTCACCCTGCCGCCCCCTATGGCCTCCACCTCCAGCCTCGGGTACGAAAGCTCTTTGGCGATACCGTCCGGGGTAAGCGAAGCGGCCCCCTCCGCGTGGGTTGTAAGGCCGTCATCGTCAAAAGATAGGTCCTGGCCTATCAACGCCACCTTGGGACACCCAAGCCCCACGGCAAAACACATGGCCATGTGGGCCACGCTCATCCCGGAGGTCATGGTGTTCATGTTGAGCACTTCCTTAACCAGCCAGGTATCGGCGGGGCTGTCCATCTTGCCCACCACGAAAACCGGCCCGGGCCACCGGCCGGCGGTCAAGGGCTCGCTCACCGACTGGGACACCAACAGTATCCTCTTGCACTCCTCCGGGAACTCCTCCAACACCTTGGGCATCCAAACCTCGTACATGGAGTTGCGCTCTATGGTGACCACCGCGTGGGGGACGATCCCCCGCCGCAACAGCGTCACCAAAGAGGTATCGCAGGCTATGATGAGGAACCTATCCTCCTCACCCTTCAGCAGCTCCACGTTCCTCTTGAGTGACGGGCCGGAGCTCACGCAAACCGCAGGGCGTCCACCCCAACGATCTATGAGCCGTCTGCCGTCAACCCCCCTTAGGATCCTCAAGAGGTTCAAGGCCCCATGCCTTATGCCCAAAAGGGTGTCCTCCGGGGAGTTGCCCAGCATCTCTATACGGTGTCTTACCGCTTCCCAGAACTTGGCCTCCAGACGGCCCATCTCCCGCTCCTGGGCCTCCCATATGCCCCGGTGCACGTGGCGGCGGGCCTCGGTGAAGAGGTATATCCCCAAGGGAACCACGTTGTGGAAAAGGGCCTCCTCCAAGAGCGCTGTATCATCCCAAACCACGAAGGAAAGCCTGCAGCCCCTTGGGAGGGCCATGTAAACGGAGGTGGCGGACAGCGTGGCTATGAGCCTCTCAACGCTGGGCTCCAACACCACCACCGAAAGGGCGTCCTTTGGAAGGGCCCTCAATATCTTGAAAAGATATGGCGGATACCCAACCCCAAGGACCAGGTGGCAATAACCCCCCATGTCCTGGATCTTGGGCTCCTCATCAAAAAAAGTCTCCCCCAGTCCCCTTATCCAACGGCCCGAAGGCACTGCCTCCACCGCCGGCTCACCCACGGGGGGGCGACCCTTAAGATCCTCCTCGATCCTACGGGCTAAAAGGGGCTGCCTCTCCCGGAGCTCCCCAAGGTTTTTAGATAAAAGGTCGTTCATAAACCCTAATCCCTCTCCTTCCGGACTTCCCCTTCAACCCTGACCCCAATCAGCGGTATCTCCGACAAACTCAAAGGGGAAGACGCCACAGCGGAGGCGTTGGCCATACCTACCTCCTCCAGCAGCTCCTTCCTCCAAACCTTGACGTCCTTAGGGGCCACGATCCCAAGGCGCACCACGTCGCCCCTTATCTCCACGCAGCGGATCTCTATGTTGTCCCCTATCACTATGGACTCCCCAGGCTTTCTGGATAAAACCAGCACTACGACCCCTCCCTCAAGGGGCTTGGCTCAACTATCTCCTCCTCCGGGCCTTCCCCAAAAACCCGGTGCCTTATGGAGTAGTCCTCGTTCTTCAGTATCACCTGACATCCCAGTCTCTTTACATGATTAAATATCAAAGGCGCCCTCAGGTTGGCGGTCATCTTCTTAACGTCCCCCGGTATGGTGAGAACCACCATTATGCCCAACTCCTCCTCCGAAGAGGCCTCTATCACCTCAAGGTCCTCTTGGGCCACCTCAGCCCTGTAACCGGGGAACACAAGCTCCGGGGGGCACACCGGCAAGGCCACGTCCCCGTCAGACAGGCTTTGAAGCCATTTGATGGGCACCTGGTCATCCCCCACAAAGGCCCACTCCTTGTGATCCTCAAAGGCGGGGATCCCCAAGGGGAAGCGGATCACCGCCTCTTCCCCCACCTCAAGCAAACCGAACCGGGAGGTCTCAAAACGCCTTATCTCGCTCAAACCTTCATCACCTCAAAAAGTCCACAAGAGTGGGTTGAACTATCCTGGCTATAACCGCAAGGCTGGCCTGATAAACCGCCTGGGACATCTGGAACTGGGTGGCCGCCTCCGCAAGGTCCACGTCGGATATCTTGCTCTGAAGGTCCGTGAGGTTCACGTTGTTCTGCTTAAGCCTTCCCTGGGTGTTCTCGTAACGGTTCACCAGGGCGCCGCACTCGGTGCGGCACCTCAGCAGGTTGTCCCCCCAACTGGTAACCTTGCCCAAGAGATAGTCCGATATACCCCGTCGATCCTGGTTTCTTACCGCGTTTATAAGGTCGTCCATGACGCCGAAGAAATCCTGCTTCGACTGGTTTCCCAACGTCCTCACCTGCTGCACCTGGTTGAAGGGCCCGCTGCCTCCCCTGTTGGGGGACGAAGCCGTCCAGGTGGGGCCGCTGGTGAGCCCAAGCCTGGTGGCGGCGCTCATGGCGCTCTCGTCAACCGTCACCACGTACCCCCTGGGGGAGGTCAACACAAGCTTCTTGTTGCCACCGCCCTGGTCCACCGCCCGGGCCAACAAATCCTGCCCCTGAAACCGGGCGTTTATAAGGTCCGCCAGCTCATCAAGGCTGGAAACTATGGGCTGTCCCGAGCTCTCATCGTAAAGGTCTATGCTGTGGCTAAGTCCATTCACCTGCAAGGTGAGCACATCCCCCGCCACGGGGGACCACGCGGCCAGCGACGAACCCTCAATGGCGGTGCCCATGTTAAATGTGGAGGCCGCTGTCCCGGTGACGTCAAATATGGAAACCGGCGAACCGTCCTTGGACGATATAGAGAACCTCACCTGCCCCGCCCCTGGCGGATTCGCCACCGCCGGGTCATAGTAGGACACGTTAAGCCACTCACCCGCCAGCTCCCGAACCCGGTCCAAAAGGCTCTTAACATTGTCCCCCGCCAACACCGGCACGTCCACGGACCTGCCAAGGGAGGATATGCGCAACATGCCATCGGATCCCGCCGCCAGGTTGCCAGCCACGCCGCCACCCGATATACCGGAGGATACGCCAAGCTGTATGGCCAATCCGCCGGTGTAAGCGCTGTAAGCGGGGTCCCCGTAACCCCGGTCCGATATCCTAACCGGCTGCCCCGTAAGGGACAGTATGGCAAAGTCGTCGGAGATGGAGGCAAGCTTATCCACCCCAAGGATGGTCTCCCCCGCCTGCTGGTTAACCTGGGATACTATGGCCTCCGCTATCTTCTCCCCCGTGTCGTGCTTAAGGCGGCAAAGCTTCACCGTGTAAGTGTTGTCCCCCACCGTGACCTCCACCATGGCGGGCATGTTCTCATCAAAGGCCCCTGATCCGTCGGAGGGGTAAACAACGGGCCCGCTTCCCCTAAGCGCCGTGTCAACCCCCAACTGGACGGCGTAGTTGGCCCCCGCCTTCTCTCCGTCGTAAAGCACCAGGGGAGAACCGTCACGGGTCCTCAATATGAGGCGCTTCGTGGCTGCCTCCGCGTTGGACCCGCTGTTGCCCAGCGGATCGGGGCTTGGATAGGTGCCGTCCGGCTCGTCGGCCTCCACCGCCGCCTCCAACCAATCACCGGCCACGGCGGTTATCCTTTGAGCAAGCTCCTCCATGGTAAGATCCGGGTCGCTGTTTATGAAAAGCTCAGCCCTGTTGGCGCCGGAGACGAACTTCCAGTGCAGTGGGCTGGCGGTGGTATCCTGACTCCAAACGGTGCTTACCTCCGTAGACTTAAGGGACGTCTCCATCCCAAGAAGCCTTCCAAGGTCCACGTGGCTGTGATCCACGTTCTTCCTGACCTCCAAAGAGCTTACCGTGTCAACCCCTCCGAAGAGGTTCTGCACCGTGCCCTCCATCTTAAGGCTGAAGGGTTTTGATGGATCGCGGCTAACCACGTCCAGCCACTCGTTAACCCCGTCGGTCTTCCGGGCCGCCCATATGCCCGGCACCTTCATGAGCTCATCGGCTATCTGGGCAACGGTCTTCCCCGCCACCTGCACCTGGTAGACCACGCCGCCGCCGAAATCCACCGACATGGTAGAAGCCGCATCGGCGGTGAACCCAAGGGGAACACCGGCACCCTTGATCCCCTGTGATAGGTTCGGGATGTCCGTCTCCGGCCAGGTTGTAAGCCTAACCGGAAGGCCGTTGTGGCTTCGGACCACCAGCCGTTGAACTCCCTTGGAGACGTCCTTCTCCACCGACACAGATACCAGACGCTTGAGATCCCCCATCTCTATGCTCTCATTAAGGGCCTTCGCTATGTCGTCCAGGCTGTAACCCTCAAGTTCCTGGGCCTCCCTGAAACGGTCGTAGTCGGTGCTGTCCGCCACGTTGTCCAGCTTCTCATCCTTCCACTTCTCAGGAAGCCTTGCCTTGACCACCTGATCCCCCACCTGAAGCTGGATTATCTCGTCCCGCCCCTTCCAAGAAAAGTCCAGCGGAACGTCAAAACCGGTTATGGTGTACTTTTTGTCGTCCAGCTGAAACAGGTCCCGGCCGGTGAAGGAGACCCGACCCAGCTGCTGCCGCTCCATCTCAAAGTAGACGGGCATGGTGCTGCCCTGGTATACAACCCGCCCCCGCTCGTCCCGAACAAAGGGCCTCACGCCGGTGGAAAGGCCTGAAAGCAGGAAACGCCCCTCCACCTCGTAGTTGGCGGCGTTCCTCATCTCCTCCTGAAGCTGGTAAAGCTGCTCCGCTATGGCCCCCATATCCACGTCCACCAACCCCCCGTCGCCGGCGTAAACCGCCAGCTGCCTCACCTGCTGATAAACGCTGGTTATCTGGTCGAAGGCGGTCTCGGTGTTCTTAAGCCACGTAAGGGCGTCGTCCAGGTTCCTCTGGTACTGCACGTTCTCCGTTATGGTGGTGTCCATCGCCAAGGACCTGGTTACGTCTATTGGGTTGTCGGAAGGCCTTGAGAACTTCTTCTGGGTGGCCAGCTGCTTCTGTATCTCCAGCATCTTGGCCAGGTTATTCTGCATATCCGTAAGCAACATGTTGTGCATCATGCTGTTGGTTACCCGCTGAAGCACCCCTCACACCCCCCTACAGGCCCACCCGGCCCATGCCGTTTATTATCTTGTCCAACATCTCGTCTATGGTGGTTATGTAACGGGCCATGCCGTTAAAGGCCTGCTGAAACTTTATTATGTCCATCATCTCCTCATCCAGGTTGACCCCCATCACCGACTGCCTCTGGGTCTCTATCTGGTCCACCAGGGCCTTCTGGTTCTTGGACATGGTGGTGGCCCGCTGCCCCGCGGCGCCCAGCTCGGCGATGAAGCTCTCGTAGTAGGAGTTAAAGTCCGCGGAGCGGCCGTCTAAGACCTTGGCCTGCTTGAGCTGGGCCAGCTTAAGGGCCACCGAACCGTCCCCCGACGAGTTGCCCGCCGCCCCTTGGGCCTTGCCCTTGCCGTCCCCGCTGTAGGAGGCGATCAACGACGAGTGCACCTCCAGCAATGGGTTAAGAGAAAAGCTCCCCGAGGCCCCGTACTTGCCGGTTACGGGTGAAAAGAACTCTATGCCGGTGGTGTTTATGTAGTCCCCCGCCCCGTGCCCGGAATAGTGAAGGGAGTTGAACTCCGTGACCAACCCGTAGACTATCTCGTCGAACCAGTCAGTCTGAGCCAGGAGAAAATCGTCCCTGGACTCAAGCAACCCCCGTATCTCGCCTCCCTTGACGTGGTGGCGGCACTGAATCTGGGTAAGGCCTACCCCCTTGAGTTCCAGGCGAAGCCCCTTGTAGACCTCCGTGGCGGAAGAGGCGGACCAAAGGTCCGAAGCCGACAGGGACCGGGCGTCCTTGAACGAATTGGTGCTGGAGAGGTACTCCCGTCCCTCGAACTTGAAGTAGGCGTCCTCGGAGTAAGCTACCACGCTGGTTGAGTCATCGGCGTTAACAAACCCCAGCTTACGGGCCATGTAGAGGCTGCCCCCCTGACCGGTCCCGCAGTCGCTGCCCCCAAGGACGTTTATCCTGTAACCCTCACCCACAAGATCGCTCTGGAGTTTTAGATAATAGTTGCCGGTGGTGCCGTCCTGCTCGATTAGGCACCGAAGCCACTCCTCCGGCCTTGCCGGAGGAGTCCCCGGAGGATTGGTGGTCATCTCCGGCGGGATCTTCCTCGCAAGATCGCTGGAGTAAGCGGAGTTTATCTTGTTGGCTATGGTGGTGAGGGAGTCCCCTTCGGTAATCTCTATGGTGACCGCCGGAGAGCTCCCCGTAAGCCCCATGCGGTACGCCAGATCACCCTGTACATCCGATATGGATATCAAGTGCCGGTCCACGCTCGAAAGGGTGAGCTGGTCACCACCGGAGGACACCGATGAGTTGAAGGCGGAACCGTAGTTGGCGGTGAAGAAGCCGTTGAGGTCCGAAAGGTTCAAAAGCCCTCCAGCGGTGGACGCGCTGTTGCCAAGGTTGTCCGATATGTCCCACTGGGAGGTGCCGCTGTTCCACACCGCCGACACCAGGGACTCAAAGGACCCCGCCGCCAACCTGAACCTGTACGAGGCTGAGCCTCCAGAGGGGGGTATTAAAACCGTCCCAGCGGGGTTGCCCCCGGAGGCGGGGAACGACGAGGTGCTCTTAACCACCCCCGACGAGGAAACCTGAAGGGCAAAGCTGCCCCTTAAGCCAATGGCCGCGTCCTTGTCGGTCACAGAAAGCATCGCGTCCCCCCGGCCCAGCTCCCAACGCTTCTCGTTGGCCAAACGCTGAACCTCAAGGGAGACCACCGATTCGGGCATCCGCTGTTCTATTATAGCCAACGCCACGGTGGGATCCGAAACGTGCTGGAACTCGTTGTCCTCCACCTGAACGTCAAAGAAGCCTTGATTGCCCGCCACCGGCACAAGCACCAGGTGCCTCGTCTTAGTGCCCTGCACCAAGAGCTTGCCCCCAAGGTCAACCTTGAAATCCCCGTCGGCCTCGTCCATGCAGGGGCTTCCCACGGTGCAGTCGATCATCTTGGAGAGCTTCTCAACCAAAAGATCCCTACGATCCAATAGGTCGTTGGGATTACCCCCCACCCCTTTTATCTCCTCTATTACCCCGTTGAGCTGGGCGATCTGGTCTATAAGGGAGTTGGCCTCATCAACCTTGAGGCGAACCTCCTTGTTCAACGCCGTCCTGTACTGGTCGTAGTTGGTCTTGAGCTGCTGCAGGAAAACCACCACGTTCTTGGCGTTCTGCACCAAATTCTCCCTGGTGGCGCTGTTATCCGGCCTCTTGGACACCTCCTGCAGGGCCGCCCAGAATTCGTTCATGGAGGCCTGGAAGCCCTTTCCCCCCGGTTCGTTCACATAGGTCTCCGTCTGGTTTATGGCCCCGAGCACCGTGTCCCAGTAACCCTTGACGCAGACCTCCTCCCGGTATTGGGCGTCCAGGAAGAGATCCCTAAGGCGCCTTATGGCATCGGTCTGAACCCCAGTCCCTATCTGACCCGGCACCGCCGGCCGGGCAAGACCGGGATCCGTGAAGGGATCGCTGGCAGAGGCCTCAACCCTCTGGCGGGAGTAACCCTCCACCTGGGCGTTGGACATGTTATGCCCCGCCACCTCCATGCCCCGCCTGAAGTAGTCCATGGCCCTTCGGCCCATCTCAAAACCAAAGAAGCTGTTGAGCAAAGCCCTACCCCCCTATATCCTGGCGTTGAATCCCCCGGCTTCATCGAAAGGGGCCCTCATCCTGCGCCACTCGCTTATCATCATCTCATTGAGCATCCTGGCCTCGTCCATGAGCATCTCCAACAGCTTCATCTCAGACCTCAGCAAGCCCACCCGATTGGCCAAAGCCCTGCCCCTCGCCTTGAGAAGCTCCCCCTCCTCAGGGCTCAGCCGCTCGCACATCTCGGACACCACGGGTTCACAGCCCAACCCCGACGCCAAAGCGGCACAGAGCCTCACGCGCTTCCCCTCCAACGCCTGGGCCTTCACGGAAAGAAACTGCATCTCCCGGAAGAGGTCCTGCAAAACTTGAAGGCGCCCATCCCTGAGCGCCTCCCTCTGCCTTATAAGAAGATCCCCCAACTGCCCTAAAACCTCATCCTGCATCTCAAGGGTCTTCACAAGCTCAGGGAAGCTCAACGGCTACACACCCCTCGTTATTCCCGCCTTAAGCAGCCGCTCCGCCAACACCCCAAGATCCGGCCGGTAAGAACCCGCCTCAATCCTGGAACGAAGCTCCTCTATCTTATCGGCCCTTACGTCGGGCAACTTTTGCATCTCCTTCACCGCCGACGCAAGCTCCTTGCCAAAGGAGCTCACCTCAACGTGGTCCTTCCCAGCCCCATCCACGGCGCCCCCATAAGCCCTGCGCGACTTGCGGTCCACCGGATGGCCGCCATATATCCTGTCTATGCGATCTATCATCTCACGATCTCCCCTTTTCCAGGATCCCCAGGTCCTCACCGAACTTATCGGAACCCAACGGGAAAATCTTTAGTAGCCCAACCCAATTTTAATGATCCGAAATCATCATCCTGTGCTTGACGTAAGCCCGGCAACGGTCGCAAAGCCCCCCCATGGGGGACTTCTCCCCGCACATGGGGCATGAGTCCTCCGCCCCAAACACGGGGGAGTAATCCCAGGCAAAAAGGGCCTTAACCACCTCCTCCGGAACTCCAAGGACGTCCGCCGCATCCCTCACCGACAGCCGAAGGGAAGGGAAGCCCCGCAACATGGCCCTTATCACCATGTACAGCCTCACTGCCTCATCCTTGCAAGCGGGACAAAAGGGGGCGCCCCCCCTCGGGGCCACAAAGGCCTTACCGCACATGACGCAGGATATAAGGTCCAACTCCCCCAACTTCACCACCCCTTAAACGGAAGAGCTCAAGCTCCCCCCTGTCCTGCCGCCTTCGAAGGCGCTGGAAAGGCTTAAAACCACAACCCCAGCCACAGAACAACCCGCCCCTCTTAAAGCCTCCGCGGCGGCTCTAAGGGTACCCCCGGTGGTCAAAACGTCATCCACTAGTACAACCCCCTTCCGCCCGCCATGACCAGACCAACCCATGGCACCCTTGGGCACCAGGCGATCCTTGGACTTCACCTGGGAGACCACCCTGGCCCGCCAGATAAGGCGATCCTCCACCGGAAATCCCCAGACGCTGGACAGCCCCTCCGCCAAAGACAAAGCCTGGTTGTACCCCCTTCGGCTGTCCCGGTGAAGAGGAACCGGCACAAGACAAGCCCCCAAAGGGGAGAACCGCCTACCCATCGCCACCCCGGCATGAAAGGCCAAGGACCTCCATCCCCGATATTTAAAGAGGTGGACCACGTCCCTTAAAACCCCCTCGTGGACCCCACCGTACAGAACCTCCACCGCCCCACCGCAAAGGGCAATGCTGGACGTCCCGGAGGAAGACAACAACTCGTCCCCGCATGCAGCACAGAGCACCTCCCCCAGGGCCCCGCAGACAGGGCAAGAGGCGGGGAAGAAGAGGTGGACCAG
Organism: Thermanaerothrix sp.; assembly: GCA_026417795.1. Taxonomy (NCBI): domain Bacteria; kingdom Bacillati; phylum Chloroflexota; class Anaerolineae; order Anaerolineales; family Anaerolineaceae; genus Thermanaerothrix; species Thermanaerothrix sp. Next base: position 11,094 of record JAOACP010000001.1, on the reverse strand, counting down.
CCCCTTCAGAAAAGAAAAAAGGGGGACCAAGGCCCCCCTTCTCAGCATCAGACCCTTTCAGCCGCCTTCCGAAGGGCTTCCGCCCGATCGGTCCGCTCCCAGGCGGGCAGGGGATCCAGATCAGTCCGTCCCATGTGGCCGTAAGCCGCAAGCCTCCGGTACTGAGGCTTCCTGAGGTCAAGGTCCCTTATTATCGCACCGGGCCTGAAATCGAAGTGCTCCCGGATGAGCTGCGTCATGGCCTCATCGGATATCACGCCGCTTCCGAAGGTGTCCACCATTATGGAGACCGGGTGCGCCACACCTATGGCGTAGGCCACCTGGATCTGACAGGCCTTGGCAAGCCCCGCGGCCACCACGTTCTTGGCGGCGTAACGGGCCATGTAAGCCGCCGACCGGTCCACCTTGGTGGGGTCCTTCCCGGAAAAGGCGCCGCCCCCATGGGGCACCATGCCACCGTAGGTGTCAACTATTATCTTGCGCCCCGTAAGCCCCGTGTCCGCCAAGGGACCCCCTAAAACGAAACGCCCGGTGGGGTTAACCAGTATCCTGGGCTTCCGCTCCATGAGATGCGGCGGTATCACCGGATAAATGACGTGCTCCACCACATCCGCCTCTATCTGGGAGGCGTCGACCGCCGGATGATGCTGGGTGCTCACCACTATGGTATCCACCCGTACGGGCTTCCCATCCACGTACTCCAACGTCACCTGGGTCTTCCCATCGGGCCTAAGGTACGGAAGTATACGCTGTTTCCTGACCATGGCAAGCCGCCTTGCCAGCTTGTGGGCCAGGGAGATCGGAGCCGGCATTAGCTCCTCGGTCTCGTCACAGGCATAACCGAACATCATCCCCTGATCCCCCGCACCTATGGCGTCTATCTGGCTGTCGGTCATATGGGACTCCCTTATCTCCAGCGCCCTGTCAACCCCCTGGGCTATGTCCGGAGACTGATCATCTATGGAAGTAACCACCGCACAGGTGTCCCCGTCAAAACCATACTTGGCCCTGGTATAACCTATCTCCTTGACTATGTCCCGGGCAAGCCTGGGGATGTCCACGTAACAGTTGGTGCTTATCTCTCCCGCCACAACCACAAGCCCGGTGGTCACCAAGGTCTCACAGGCAACCCGACCCATCGGATCCTTCTCCAGTATGGCATCCAATATGCCGTCGGAGATCTGGTCCGCGAGTTTGTCGGGGTGCCCCTCCGTCACCGACTCGGACGTGAAAAGGAACCTCTCTTTGCTCAACAAACACACCTCCAAGATTTATTACCCCCTCCAATTAAAGGGGACGATGGGGTTATACCACAAAACTCCCTGGCCACCAAGGCCCAATACTAAAATCAAGTATACTCTATTGGCCTCTTTATCAAAACCACCGCCCCGTCCCGGCGCTCAAAACCCTTCCTGGTAAGAAAGGACGACAAATCGCTGCTGTACGTTATGATGAGCGGGATGGGGCTCACCACCGGATGCTCCAAAACGTAGTCCAACAGGGCGCTCCCAACCCCCTTGCCCTGGTGATCCGGGTGAACCAGTATATCCCATATGGTACCCCTGAACACGAAGTCGGTTATGAAGCGGCAAAAGGCCACCAACCTGCCCTTGTACCTCATGGAGAAACACATGCTGGTACCCTGGAGCATCCGGTCTATCTGCTCCAAGGTCCTGCTCTTCCCCCAGTGGGTGAACCGGTAAAGCTCCTGAAGCTCCTCGGGCCTCACCGACTCCTTGCTGTCGTAGGTCACATAGTCCCCAAGGACGGTCAAAAATCAACCCTCCCGCTAGATCACGCGGTCCTAGGACCCGCAATGGCCATGCCAAGCACCATACCCCTAAGATCCCTTCCCTCCGCGCTGGACGACACGTTGAGCTGAAGCACCTGCCCAGCCCCGCAGGAACCACAGGTAAAGGCCACCTTGACCATCCCGGAGGGATCCGAAGAACCCGCCAAAACCCTGACCTGTCCGCAGTTCTGACACTCAACTATGAGCACTTGGAACACCCCCAAAAGTCACCTTTCCACCCTTATGGTCACCTCAAGGGGCCCCTCCGTATAGGCGTCCCCCTTGGCCACCACCTTCACCTCAAAAGGCCCGTCCCCGCTGGACATCCGCTCCACCGCGTCGAAGAACTCCGCCGCCGTAACCCCTCCGACGTTACCGCTCAAAGGATCCTTGAGCAAGCCGCGGCTTACCACCCTCTGGTTTACCTCTTTAAGGATGCCGTACAACACCCGCTCCGCATCAGAGGGATTCAAGGCCCCCTTGAACCGCTCGGCCGCCAGGACCTCACCGTCTCTAACCACCAAAACGCTCCTGTAGACCTTAATGGAACAGTCCAGCGTCTCCCCCATGGTGGCGTTGGAGGAGGCGAAAAGCCTTAAAACCTTCCTCCCCGCCCCCTCCTTCAGGGCCGCAAGGGCCTTGGCTTCCTCCTGCGGATCCAGCCTTAATGCCACGGCCTCTGGCCTAAGGCCAAACCTAAGGGCAAGACTGGCCCGCGCCCGGTTCAAAAGGGCCAAAACCGCCTCCATGGGATCGCCGGTCCCATTCCAAGAGACCTGGTGCAACAACTCCCCGGCAAACACCATTATGCGGCCGGACCTCATCTGCTGCAGTTCCTTCTCCAAAGCATCCCTCTTTGCCTTGAGATCCGCCACCTCCGCCGCCAACCGGTCCCGCTGGGAGCTGAGCTCCTTAAGCTGCTCCTCCAGCTGGGATCTCTTACCCTCCAGCTCAGATGTCTTTGCAAGAAGCCCCTGGTACTTTCGCCTTACCGCCTCAAGCTCCCCCGAAGCGGCGCCAAGGCGGGCCTCCATCTCCTTAAGACGGGCCTCCATCAACTCCATCGCCTCGTGGCTCTCAAAAAGCCTGCCCTGGGACTCGGAAAGCTCCCGGCGGCTATCCTCAAGCTTGACGTTAAGTTCCTGCATCTGACGGTTTATTATCTTCATCCCCAAAAGGGCGCTTCGAACCGTGGATGACGCAAAGCCAAGAACCACCAAGGTGCTTAAGGTTATCAGCACGCCGGTCACGGTGGTTATAACCGACGACGTGTGCCTGGGCCTTAACCCGAACAGGGACACCCTCCTCTTCCCCACCCGCATGCCAAGCACGTCCCCCACGTAGGCCACAACGGCGCTTATGAGCACCAAAGCCAATATAAGCTGCCAGTTCAGCTCACCTATATCCTGCCAAAAGGACACATCTATACCCCCAACGAAAGGCCGCGATCTCTTACGGCACCCAAATTACCACAAAACGGGACATAAAAAAACCGAAGGGGCCTCAAATCAGAGACCCCTTCATCAAAAAGGATTTGCGGCTTCCTATGCACCTAGAAGTGCAGCCGGTAGGTGCCGGGCTTTAGGTAATAAACCAACTCCAGCACCTTCTCCTTGTCCCTAAGCATGCCGTAGGCGTTTATAAGCTCGAACAGCTTCTTGGTGTCCGGTTTATGGCCGAACGCCTGGTACAGTATGTCCGCCCCCTTGCGAAACACCACCGGGTCCTTGAGATAGCGCCCTAAGGCCAAAAAGTAGTAGCCCCTCTGCTCCTCCGCCTCCTCGCGGGTCATGATGTGGCTTGCCGCCTTGTTGACGTATATAAGCTTGGCGTCGGGATCCTGCACCCTGCTGGCGGTCAAGAGCATCCTATCCCCCACGTAGCCGTCCGCCAGGTACATGAGCCCCAGCAGCGCCACCGCCATCCAAGCCCCCCCAAAGGCCCTAGTAACCCACTGGTTCCTTATGCCGTTAAACCAAGATTCCCTGGGCAACAACGACCTGGCGGAAACCGCCAGGGCAAAGGCAAGCCAAACCACGTTCTCAACCCGGTGGAAGGGACGGCTGAACACCGCGTCGGCGGCCACGATGAAGGCCATCCCGCAGGCCCAGGCGCAATACAAGGGCACCTCAACGCCCCTTAAGACCGCCAAAAGGAACCCCTTAAGCCACCAAACCATGGCCAACCCCAGGAGGACCGCTCCTATGACCCCAAACTCCGCCAGCCACTGAAGATATTCGTTGTGGGCCCAAAGGGTGTACTGCCAAAGCCCGTCGGGATGACGATCGAACATAAGCCTCTGCCCCGCCAGGTAGTGCAGTTTAAACTGCCCCAACCCCACACCCTTAATGGGATGGAACTTGAATACCTCCCAGCTGCTCCGCCATATCCCTATGCGCCCCCCCACGGTGGTGGGGTTCTCCACCACGTCCGCCGCCTTGCTCAAAAGCGCCGCGGAACGGCTCAACCCTAGATGCCCCGCCCCAATGGTGGCGGCCAGCATGAGCCCCATCACCAAAACCCCCGCGGCCATCCTTCGAGAAAGGACCACCCGCTTGGAAGGGAAGTTCCTTGCCACCAGCAAAGCAAGCACCACAAGACCCACCACAAAGGACACTATCCCCCCCCTGGCGGTGGAGTTCCAAAAGCCCCACCCATTAACCGCAAGAAGCGCCAGGTTCAAAGGCTCCATCCACCTGCCCCGTGGGGGCCTTTCGGAATACGACAAGTGAAGGTAAACGCCGCAAAAACACGCCATGGCGGCCCAAAGGCCAAACATCTCCTGCTGAGCGGTGTTTCCCACGTAGTTGCCCGGAGCGTTCAGGATGAACGGAAACGGGATCTTGTCCAAACGGGTCTGGACCTCGGCGAACGCTACGTTCAAAGCGCAGTTCACCATGGCAAGCCACAGGAAAACCCTAAGGTCCTCTTCGCCGCCGAAGGCGTTGTAGGCCACGAAGTAGAACGCCACAAGGCCCCCCAGGGCAAACCACTCCCGGATGAAGGTGGGCAGCGACTTGAGGTCCCCAAACAACGGCTGAACCGACGCCCAAAGGATGATCAAAAGCCACATGCAACCCAACGTGTCCACCATGAAGCGGGATTTCTCAGGCCCCCGCCTTAAAACGGTCCAACCCGCCGCCACAGAGAGCACAGCCACCGGCACCATGGTCACCATCCACTTAAGCAGGTGAAGGGGGTCGTAGAAAAGGAACCCCGAAAAGACCAGGTTGGGAAGGCCTAGGGTTATTCCTCCCATCAGCAAAAAGAGTTTACGGGGCACGATACCGCCGGCATCCCCAGGCAGTTTACCCCCCCCATCGCCTACACCCTTAGCCCCACCAGGGACGCTACCCCTTGGAGTCATCAAGCATTGCCTCCTTCATGTCCACAACTATCTCCACCACCATTACGCTCTGGGCAAGCTCCTTGACCTGCCACTGGGCGGGAAGACCTCGGTTTCTATGCTTGCTCACCAGCGCCGCCACCTCCCTCAGCAGCTCGCCGGCAGGCCCCGCCGCAGCCTGGGACTCCTGCTCATCCCGCTGGGCAGAGCGCTTCTTCTGAGACCGCTGCTCCCCACCGGTCTTAAGGGCCACTACCCGCTCAAGATCTCGAACGTTCAGCTCCTCTTCTATCACCCGGTAGGCCAGCTCCCTCTGCTCCTCCAGGGGCACCGCAAGCAAAGACCTGGCGTGACGCTCGCTCAAACGGCCGGACACCACCAGCTCCTGCACCTCCGGATCCAGCTTGAGAAGCCTTATCTTGTTGGCCACCGCCGCCTGGGACCTGCCAAGACGACGGGCAAGCTCCCCCTGGCTCCAGCCGGTCTTCTCCAAAAGGTCCTGAAGACACCGGGCCTCCTCCACCGCGGACAGGTTCTTCCGCTGGAGGTTCTCCACCAAGGCCAGCAGCTGCTGAGAGTGGGGGTCCACCTCCACTATCAACGCCGGGACCCTCTCCAGCCCCGCCTCCCTGGCGGCCCGAAGCCTACGCTCACCCGCCACCAGCTCGTAACCATCCGCCACGGGACGGACCAGCAGGGGCTGAAGAACCCCCACCTGCCGGATGGAGTCCGCAAGCTCCCTTATCTCCTCCTCGTCCAGCAACAGCCGGGGCTGATATGGATTCGGCCTTACCCGGTCAACGGGTATCATCTCAAGCCCCTCGGAGGGCACCCCCACCGGGGGCAATGGGAAAGACTGGGCCTCATCGGGAGGGGGCAGCAATACCCCCTCCTCCGCAGGGCTGACAGGGGCATCCGGTAAAGGCCTGGCCACACCAGCCCCCCCCTGCCCCGCAGCGCCTCCACCGGAGGCCGCGGAGTAAAGGTCCACCATCTCTTCCGCCGCTTTAAGGGCCTCCTCCAGCTTGGAATCTATACGATGCTTAGCCTCCTCCGGGGGCAGCGAGGATTCCTCGGCCCTTTGGGGCTCCTCCTCCTTCTGGGGGGTCCTAAGAAATCGCAGAACATCCCACATCTTGTCCACCGCCAAGGGAAGACCCTCCTTTTACGCCTCCTGGGGCGCCTAGCTTATAAAGCCAAGGGCGGGAACCGCCGCCCTTAACTGTACCGCCTCTCTAGGCTCTCAAACTTGGCAAACTCCTTCAGGAACACCAAATCCACCTTCCCGGTGGGGCCGTTCCTGTGCTTGGCCACGATGGCCTCCGCCTGTATGTTGGTATCCGCCTGATCCCGGTCGTAATAACCCGGGCGGTACAGCAATATCACCAGATCCGCATCCTGCTCTATGGCGCCGCTGTCCCTTAGATCCGACAGCTGGGGCCGCTTGTCGTTACGCAGCTCCACCGCCCGGGAGAGCTGCGAAAGGGCCAAAACCGGCACGTTGAACTCCCGGGCTATCCCCTTCAAAGCCCTGGATATCTCCGCCACTTCCTGCTGCTTGTTGTCCGCCCGGCCCGGCAGGCTCATAAGCTGAAGATAGTCTACCACCACCAGCCCCAAGTCCCCATAACGGGCCTTGAAACGCCTGCAGCGGGCCCGCATCTCCAAGGTGGACAACATGGAACTGTCGTCTATGAACAAGGGGGCCTCGCTCAACATCCCCGCCGCCCTGGCCAGCTTCTCCCAGGAACTCTCGGGGAAACGACCGGTCCTCAAGTCGTGGATGTTCACCCCCGCCTCGGCACCCAGCAACCGCTGGACCAACTGCTCCGCCCCCATCTCCAGGCTGAATACGACCACCGGCATTCCTGCCCGAATCGCCGCGTTCTGAGCTATGTTCAGCGCAAAGGCGGTCTTCCCCATGGATGGCCTGGCGGCCAGGATGTTCAAACTACCCGGCTGGAGGCCACCGGTAAGGCGGTCAAAGTCATCAAAACCGGTGGGAACCCCGGTGACCAGACTGCCGGAGTTAAATCGCTCCTCTATCTGACGGAAGGTCTCTCCCAGCACGGACCTTAAGGGTTTAAAGGATACCCCCGAGGCACCGGTGCCTATCTCAAAGACCAGGCGCTCCGCCTCATCCAGGATCTCTTCCTTTTCCCGGTCCTCCTGATAACCCAGCCGGGTTATCTCACTCCCCACCTGAATAAGGCGACGGTGCACCGCCTTATCCTTCACCATGCGGGCGTGGTACTCCGCGTTGGCGGTGGTGGTCACCGAGTCAGCCAGGGCAGCCACGAACGCCCGCCCTCCCATCCTCTCCAAAAGCCCCTTGCCTTGAGCTTCGTCCAAAAAGGTAAGGGCGTCCACCGGCTTGTCCTTCCGGGCCATGTCCTGGATGAGCTCAAATATGAGCCTATGCCGATGGTCGTAAAAATCCTGGGGGTTTAAAGTCTCCGTAACCGCCAACATGGCCTCCCGGTCCAAAAGACAGGCCCCCAAAGCGGCCCGCTCTGCCTCCAGGTTGTGGGGCGGAATCCTATCGAAAGAGGGCTCCGCCAAAGCCCTAGGCCTCCACCGAAAGGAACATCTCCGCTTCTACCCCTTGGTAAAGCCTCACCTTGAAGCGGTACTCCCCGATCTGCTTGACCTGATCCATCTTGACGTCTCTCTTGTCCACCTTCACCCCGTGCTGGGCCTCTATGGCATCCGCCACCTGCTGAGCGGTCACCGCGCCAAAGAGCTTGCCGGACTCACCAGCGGAGGCCTTAACCACCACCCGCTTTCCTCCCAAAACCGCGGCGTTCTCCTTGGCCTGAGCCATGAGCTTCGCCTCCCGGGCGGCGTTGCTCCTGCGCTTCTCCTCTATCTCCTTGAGCTTGCCGGGAGTGGCCTCCTCCGCCAACCCACGGGGCAAAAGAAAGTTGCGGAAGTACCCGTCGGACACCTCCACCAAATCGCCCTTCCGTCCCAGCTTGCTCACGTCCTCCTTGAGAACCACCTTCAAGCCACATCACCTCCAAAACGGGTCCTAAAATCCCACCATATGTCCAGAAGCCCAACCATTATGGCACCGCCGGACAAAAAGGGCACCAACACCAACAACGCGGCCAACAAAAACCTGAAACCCCTGGACACCCCGCGCCGCTCTAAAAAATACCACATAACCGCCGCCCCCTGAAGGAAGAACAGCATCTGAAGTACGATCCGAAGGTTTAAAGCTCCCTGGGCCAGTACCCCACGACCCTCGGGCCCAGCCGCCACGGACAACACCACCGAAAAGAGAAAGGCCCAAAGGACGCTCTTGGGGAACCGCCATCGGGAGAACTTGGGCAAGGCAGGCAACGACCCCATGGAAACCCTTAGGGACAGCGCACGGGTCACCGTGTAGGAAAGGTAAGTATCCAACGCAGAGGCCATGGTTATAAGGGCTGGGAACATGTCCGGCAACATGCGGAAGGTCTGCATCAACTGTGCCTTCACCTGTTCAAGGGACTTCGGATCCATTCCGTGGCTGGCGTAGAACCGGAACACCCGATCCACCACCGCCTCCATCTGAGCAGGATCCCCAAAGGAAAAGGGGTTCACGCCGGTGAGCTTAACCATCACCGCCACGAGGGCCAACTTGCTGACCAGGGATATCAAGACCCCGTAAAACAGGATCTCAACTCCTCTCTCCCTGCTCCTAGCTAAAGCTCCCAACCCTACCCCAAGAACCCCGAACCCCAGGAAGAAGAAAAGCCCCCCCTGAATGCCAAGGAAAAGCACCGAGACCAGCGATGCCACGGACATTCCAAGCACCGCGTTCTTAAGACTGTGCCTGAGCCCAAGTATGACCAGGGGGGCAGGACACAAAAGGGTAAGGAAGGCTCCCGCCACGGGGATGAAGTTGCTGGCCAAGAAAAGGGCCGCCCCGAGGGCCGAAAGAAGGGCCGACTCCACCAAAGACCTTATGGGCGTCATATCTGTCCTCCCAAAAGCAAAAGCGTGCTCCGGGGCAAAGCCCCAAAAAGACCGATGGGGAGCTTTCGCCCCCCACCTGTCACAACCTAAGGATCCAAAAGAACTAGTCCGCCGTGAAGGGGAGCAGAGCCAGGATCCTAGCCCTCTTTATGGCCCTGGTTAGCTGCCGCTGATGCTTGGCACAGGTACCGGTCACCCTGCGGGGAACTATCTTGCCCCTCTCGGTAACGTACTTGCGAAGCTTGTCGAACTCCTTGTAATCAACCTTCTCAACCTTGTCCACGCAGAAATGACACACCTTGGGACGCCGCTTCCTGCGCTTGCGGTTGTTATTCCCGTTGCTGTTGCTGTAACGATCGTTCACACCTATTCCCTCCCTTCCACGGAAGAGCAGCATCGCTCAACGCAATCGAACGGCAGGGTCCAAACCCCGCCAAGAAATCCGCCATGACAAGCCGCGACTAAAAGGGTATGTCCGGCTGTTCCTCGTCACCCTCCGACAGGGTGGATATGTCCATCGGGAATTCATCGCCAAAGTCCTTGTCGTCCCTGAGGCTGCCAAAGTCCCCATAGGATCCCCTGGAAGATCCGGGCTGGAAAGGCGAAGCCTCTTCATCCCTCCTGCCACCGGACAGCAAGGTAAGCCCGCTGGCCACCACCTCGGTTATCCAACGGCGCTGCCCGCTCTTTGGGTCGTCAAAATCCCGAACGGATATGCGTCCCTCAATCAACACGGGACGGCCCTTCCTCAGGTACCTCTCGCATATGTCCGCAAGAGATCCCCACAAGACAACGGGGACGAAGTCCGTTTGGTTCTGAACCTCCCCGTTGGCGGACTTCCACTGACGTCCCACCGCCACGGTTATCCGGGCCACCTTCTGCTTGCTCGGCGTGTACCTGACATCCGGATCCCTGGCCAGGTTGCCCATGAGTATCACCTTGTTAAAGCCACGGGACATCCAAGAACACCCCCCAGATGACTACTTCTCGTCGCGGCTTATCACCAGGTGACGCATCACCTGGGGCTTAAGACGAAGAACCCGCTCCATCTCCTTTATCATGGAGGGCTTCTGCTTGAAGGTATAAAGGGCGTAAACACCCTCGGACTTCTTGGCTATGGGATAGGCAAGACGCCTCTTGCCCCAAAGGTCCACCTTCTCCACATCCGCACCCTGGGACTTGAGAACCTCCGCCAGCTCCTCCGCCGCGGACTTGGGATCCTCCAAATCCGCCGTGAGAATGACAACCAACTCGTATGGCCTCACGACTTTCACCTCCTCCCTACGGACTTAGGCCTTCCGCCAAACGGAAGGCAGGGACATACATCAAGGGATTATATGGCCTTTCTATTTTCTCCGCAAGGGTTTCTCCGGAACCACCTCTATGCGATAGACCACCTCGTTGGGAAAGAACAGGTTGAACTCCTCCCTGGCAAGTCGGGCCAATCCCTCGTCTGTGGCATAGTAACGGATCTTGCGCTCCATCTCCTGGTTTTTACGGTTTAGGGCCACCAGCTCATCCATCCGCTTGTCAACCAGAGCGGCAAGGCGGTCCACCTTGCGGGTCTCCATGACAAAGGCGGTGGCCAATATGGCCACCACCAACGACGACGCAGACCAAAAGAGCACCCAACGGAGCTTTGGCATCTACATCCTCTCCGGGGCCCTGACCCCCAGTATTCCCAACACGTTCCTAAGGGTTATCCTGGCGGCCTCCATAAGGAGCATGCGGTTCTTCCTCAAACGCTCCTCCTCGCCTATTATGCGGGCCACGTTGTAGAAGGAATGAAAGGCCTCGGACAGCTCCTGGGCGTAGTAAGCCATCCTGTGAGGCGCCAGATCCCGGGCGGCCTTGCGAATCTCCTCCGGGAACTTGGCGATCACAGTGGCAAGCCTGACCTCCTCCGGAAGGGTGAACGCCCCGGGATCCAGATCCTTGAGGGTGGGCTTCTCAAGGCCTGTCTCTTATACACATCTGACGCTGCCGACGAGCG